>JBGSJN010000133.1:0-9855 GCA_041741995.1 Bacillota bacterium | reverse complement strand
GACATGAATCCTTTAATTAATTCATTGTCTTTATTCTCCATAGTAAAGTTATAGTTCTCGTTTAATCCCTTAATAGAGTTTTCTTCGTCTTTTCTTTGACTTGCTTCAAAAGATAAGTAAGCTCTTAGGCCGAAATTCTTAATCACTTCTTTTTCTGTATTCAAACAACCCATTAGTGAGTTTGGAGCTTCCAAAGTGTCAACTATTGTTGTAACCCCAGAATCAATTGACTCAACGCATGCCCAAGCAGTAGTAGCTTTAATCAATTCATGATCAATTTGATCTTCAACCATAGGCCACCAGAAAATTTCTAAAAAGTCTGTGAAGTCCTTGATTACTTTTTCAGTATGTATACCATGAGCTACTGTGCCATACATATGAGTATGAGCATTGATAAAGCCAGGTGTAATGATGCCATCAGAAACTTCAATAACCTCTGCACCTTCATAGCCTTTCAACTGATTAGTTGGCAAAACCTCTTTGATCACACTACCTTCAATAACCAATGAGTAATTTTCTTTTAATCCCTCACTAGTCAATACGTATTTTCCACTTACAATCAACATCTCTTCTACTCCTTATTTATGTATTATAAACAGCGTAAAGAAACATATGCATATTCCTAGCGTATGTCTCAGCCAAATCTCACAAAGTTAGTTTAATATTTATTTTTTTGTAATAAAAAAGAACATAAGCCGAAATTATTCCCTGGCTTTGTTCATCTGTAGAGGCTCTAGTTCCCAGTTCCAAAGCCAAGATATAATATTTTTTATATAAAAAAAGAACATATACCAATTGATCTACTGGCCATGTTCTACATCATCGCGACTTCAGTTCCCAGCACCTAAGTCAATGTTTATTTAACTGTCTTTATTATAAAAAAATTTTAGGTTATTTGCAATAGTTTATAGTAAATTTTCAAAAAAAGTAAAAGCTTTTTTTATACAATAAAAAACCTGTAATCATCATTATAGGCCCAGATAGCCAACCTACAACACTAATATCTAAAAATATCATTTCAAAAAAACCTAATGACAATAAGGTAACACCAGCAAAAACAACATGCTTTCGTTTAGGTTTTTTTAAAAGCCTAAGTAAAAACAGTAATATCAATGATAATAAATAACCTATAATGCCCAAATATCTATTGATTTCTTTTGGAAAAAATTCATTTTCGATAATAAATAGATTTTCAACAAACTTAATTGCCTGAACAGAATCAAAACCAAAAAAACTCATTAAAGCATTAATGACTTCACTTTGACCAAAATATAAAGTAGTGCTTAAGGTTATTAATAAAAATAGACTGAATCTTATAAGAAATTTCTCATCTCTAAACATATGGTTTCCTATCAATAATTAAAATAAACCCCAAAACTCCGGGTAATATTGCTGTAAAAATACTATTATTAATAACTAGATTACTAATTGCTGAAATAAGAAATAAAGCGGCAGCTAAGTTTTTTGCCCTTTTGAAACTTATCATAGTAATTAAGCCTAAGAAAGAAATCATCCCAGAAGTTAGCATTAACAACCCATCTTGATTGACTATACCAAGTATAAGAACTGCATAATATAAAGTTAGCAATGAACCAATAATGCCTAAAATATAGTATTTGTTGTATTTCATAACAGATACTCCTTAAAAAAAAGAGCAGCCAAAATGACTGCTCTATTTAAAATCTAAACTATTTAATCCATTTCTCTTGGCCAGCATCTTGAGTCTTAGCATAAAGTTCTTTATTAACTTCTTTTCCAGCCATAACTTCTTCCACTAGATCAGTGTAAGCTTTATAAGCTGAATATAAAGGAACTTCTTTACATAGAACATCAACATCTTTAGCAATACTGTCTTTAACTGCATCAAAGTCTTCAGCACTTAAAGTTCTGCTGATAATTTCTGCAATTCTTCCCATTTGTGCTTCATTGAAGCCTCTTGTTGTTGCAGCAGCTGTTCCTAAACGGATACCACTAGTAATGAATGGGCTTTGTGTATCAAATGGAATTCCATTTTTATTACAAGTAATCCCAATTTCATCTAGTCTGTGTTCAGCAACTTTACCAGTTAAGTTTAGGCTAGTCATATCTACCAACATAACGTGGTTTGAAGTTCCGCCTGAAACAACACGGATATTGTGTTTTTGCAGACCTTCAGCAAGAGCAGCTGCGTTTTTAACTACTTGCTTTTGATAGTCTACAAATGATGGTTCTAAAGCTTCTTTGAAAGCTACAGCTTTAGCTGCGATAACATGCATCAAAGGTCCACCTTGCAAACCAGGAAATACTGCTTTATCAATAGCTTTTGCATGCTCTTCTTTACAAAGAATCATACCACCACGAGGACCTCTTAATGTTTTATGTGTAGTTGTTGTAACGAAATCTGCATAAGGAACTGGTGATGGATGAACTCCAGCAGCTACTAATCCTGCAATGTGAGCCATGTCAACCATCAATAAAGCTCCAACTTTATCAGCAATTTCTCTAAAACGTTTAAAATCAAAAATTCTTGAATAAGCACTTGCTCCAGCAACAATTAGTTTTGGCTTGCTTTCTATTGCTAGTCTTTCAACTTCATCATAGTCGATTTGTTCTGTTTCTTTATCAACACCATAATGTACGAAATTGAAATATAGACCAGAAATGTTGACTGGGCTACCATGAGTTAAGTGTCCACCATGAGCCAAGCTCATACCTAGAACAGTGTCACCAGGCTTAAGTACAGCTAAGTATACTCCTTCATTAGCACTAGCGCCTGAATGCGGTTGAACGTTAGCATGATCTGCACCAAATAATTTACAAGCTCTGTCTCTTGCAATATTTTCTGCTACGTCAACATGTTCACATCCGCCGTAATATCTTTTTCCAGGGTATCCTTCTGCATACTTGTTTGTAAGTACAGAACCTTGAGCTTCTAATACACGAGGGCTAACGAAGTTTTCAGAAGCGATCAATTCGATTTTATCTGTTTGTCTGCTTCTTTCATCTTCTAGCACTTTTGCTATTTCTGGGTCGTAATTTAATAATCTTCTCATAATTTATATGCACCACCTTGTTATATTTGTCCATGACTATTTAATTATATCTTTTACCATAGTTTTTTTCAATAAAAACCATGCAAATATCTTTGAAACAGATTACAAAAAAAGGGTTCCCTTCGGAACCCTTTTAATAACTTCTATAAGTAACCATTTTTTTTAAGAATCTCTTTTGCTCTCGCAACATCTTCTTCTGCTAACATTACAATTGGTCCAGTGCATCCCATACCACTTGTGGCATAAATATTTTCCTTCCACAAACTAGTAACAGCATCATCAAGTTCAAGAATTTCTATTCCACTGATATCTGCTGATGTAGGTTTTGCAGCCGGCATTTTTACTTCCGGTTCATCTTTATCAGAATTTTTTGATTCCTTCGCTACAAGTTCTTCAACAATTTTTTTCAAACCTGCTAAATTAGCTTTATAAAACTCGTCGTCTACTTTTTCTAAAAGGTTTCCGTAAGCACAAATCGCAGCATATCCTATAGCTCCAGCTATTACGTTAGCTCCACTTGCTCGTGATATGATACATACTATTCTATCATAACCTTCACCAACTCCAGGGCCATAACCATAGCCAATAGATTCATAGTTTCCACCACTACCATACGCCCCAAATACTTTCATCATAACATTGCCAGTTAAACTGTCCATAGTCATAACATTTGGAACTCCTAGTAACAGATCGTTTCCACGCATTACAACTCCACCATCGCTTCTTGAAGATTCAACAAACTCTATATCATAACCATTATCTTCAAGTTTCTTCAAGGCTTTTTCAACTTGTCTTGCGCCATCAATATTTAGCAAACCAACAGTCGGTCTTTTTATACCACAAGATTTAGCAACTGCTATACCTGAGATAGTATTTTTTATCATTGCAACAGCTCTATTGGTATGGCTTGTCCCTGTAGTATTAGCGATGAACATTTTTGTTCCTCTACCAGGAGTTATAACTCTACCAACAGTTGATACCCCAATAGGAAAATTATAGTGCATAGTAACTGATGCATCAAGTTTTCCTTCAGCAAGCATTCTGTCCATTACTTCATGAGCTTCTTCTTCAGAATTAACCTTGATTAATTCAAGGTCTGTTGCGACGTTGTGGCCTATAACAACAACCTCGATATGTCTATTTCTTTTACTAGCTAGTTCAGCACCTCTGATGACTTCCATTTCCCCATGCTCACTGCCTAGTGTAGTAACTCCAACTCTTGTTTTTTTGCCAAATGTTCCTGTTTCAATGGCTTGAGCTATTTCTTCAAGAGTTTCTTTAACATAGGATTTTACTTTATCTTCCAATTTAAGAACCTCCTTATTATAAGCTATCTGCTAAATGTTTCAAGGTTTCAGCAACCATGCTTCTTACTTCTTCTTTACTTACTGAAGCTTTTTCTTCAGCGCCAGTATTTTCTTGCATTACAAAAGAAACACCATCAAACAAGTTGGTCAATCTTCCTAAGAATAAACTGCCTTTTCCAATTATCATTACTTTATTGAATTTTTTGTTTAAAATCTCTTGTCTGGCAAAACCGATATATGGCACTCCAGATGGAATATGTCCTTGTGTTGGTGCATATCCTGGCATACCTTTTTCATTAACGATTCTTTCGATATCTGCTTTTAAGAAATCGCCTCTTTTTACTCCAAGAGCAGCAATCATTTTCAAGTTTGATAATGTTACATCCCCAGCACCAGCTGGTACGGTTATTTCAGGATTTTGCAATTCAGGTGAAAATTTATCGATATCATTTAATTTTATTTCAGCTCTATCTAAAGGATCTGTAACAATTGCTGTTATAACAGCTTGAGGTGCAGATCCTGCTCCAATAGTATGTCTTCCTACTACATCAGTTCTGATAATTGGATTAACACCATCATTTTCAGATACATGTATAGCAAAAGTACCCAGACAATCTTCAAGTGCCGGCATATTCTTTTCAATATGAGACTTTGAATTCATCCCTAATTTCGCAGTACTACCACCAGCTAATACTATAACATTTTTATAAATGCCTGATTGAACTAATGCAGCTGCTTGTACTAAACCATGAACCGGCGCAGCACAAAAACTTCTTGTATCACTACCAGTTGCATTGACACAACCACATATTTCTCCAATAGCTTTCGCCATGTTTCCACCACCACGTTGGTTCATGTCTCCACAAGCCTCTTCAGAGGTTTCAATAATGTAGTCAACTTCTTCAGGTCTTAGTTTAGTCTTTGTGAACATTTGTAATAAATTGACTACAGCTGTAGCTTTACTTACTAAATTCTCGAACATAACATGAGCTGTTAATACAGCATCAAATGCATGAGCTTTCTTTACACATCCAACTAATCTTCCACTGTAGTACATACCCTCTGCGTGGTCTTCATTTACCATTCTTTCTAGTTCGGCGAATTTTTCGCCTTTTGTATCTAATTTAGAAAGAAGTTTATCTATGATTTGCAATTCTTGCTTATTTTTCAACTTAACTTTTGCCCCAGCCTGGAAGTCTTCTTCCAATACAACAAGGTCAAATACATCTACAATCTTAACTAATGCAATTAACTCTTCTTCGGTATAGATTGCTCCAAAAGCTCCGTCAGTTGATGCAGCTTCCATTGGATGCTCATACCAAGGTCTTTTGTGACATTTTAGCATGTCAGGCTTGACATTCCCTATGTATACTTGGTTAGGCGGATATTTAACAAATTCATCAAAACTTCTCAAAGATTTTTGAAGATTCTTAAAATGCTCCGAATTTGGATTAGTATACCTTTCAGTTGTTTGATTACTACCTTGATGAACCGTCATTTCTGGTGTATGAAACAAGCTATAACTAGCACCTTTTATAACCGGAAAACTCATAATATAATACCCTCCTTAAAATCGGGGATAGCCAAAAGGCTATCCCCCTTTTTCATTAAAATACTGTTTGTTCTGTTACTGGTGTTTCTAAAGCTTTTAAAGCTTTCTTCACCAATTTTCTTCTTAGCTCTTTTTCATCTACCATTGTCATAGTAGGGTTTCCAAGAGGATAAGGGATTGCTACTGTAGGGATAATTCTATTAGCTCCTACAGTTAATGAAATAGGAACTACTGTACACATATGTACAACTGGGAATCCCATACGTTCTATTTCTTTTACCATCGTTGCGCCGCAACGAGTGCAAGTTCCTCAAGTTGAGGTAAGGATTACAGCATCAACATTTGAAGCTTGTAGATCCTTGGCGATTTCAGCAGCGAATTTCTTGGAATTGTTAACTGAAGTTCCATTACCTACTGTAGAATAATAGAAATCATGTAAACTACCAATTTCTCCACTTTTTTCCATCTCTCTCAAAATATCGACAGGAATTACTCTGTCCAAGTCTAGATTAGCATACACAGGATCATATCCACCATGTGCAGTTTCTCCATTTTCTGGAGTTAAATCATCAATTCCTACAATTGAATATTTTCCATATTTAGAAGCACTTGATGATTCTATGTGATCAGGATTGCCCTTAGGTACCGGTCCACCAGATGAAACAATAGCAATTTTTGCTTTTCTAACATCTTTAACTGGCTCAGCAGGGTCAACTCTGTCAAATGTTGGCATTGGGTATTCAGTTGTAATTACTTCACCCTTTAATTTCTGTACAAGCATATCAACAGCTCTTTTAGCGCCTCTATCTTCACAGAATATGTTTCTTCTAACGCCTCTAGGCATATATCCTTCAGATTCAGGTGTCCCAATTGCTTCTCCCAATCCAAGTTTTAATGCTAAAGCAGCTACTTTTGCTATTGCGTCTTTCATACCTGCTGCTGAATTAGTTGTTTCCACCATATAAGCATCTTTCTTATACATGTCAGCACCAGGATTTTCAATATACATACCAGTTAATACTGGAATATTTAGATTTTCGGATACAGCTTTGCATACAGCGCCACAAGCTACACCATAACGACCTGCATTAAAAGCAGGTCCAGCGATGAATACATCAGGATTTTCTTCTTTGATCATTTCAAGAATTACTTCTGTTGCAGCTTCAATGTTTTCATTGAAGTATGAATCACCACAAATTATAGTAGAACTAATAGTAGCCTTGTCACCAAATGCAGCTTGTAAACCCATTCCTGGACCTTTAACTCCACTGATTTTCTCAGGAGCATAATCAGCCTTATCTTCTCCACCAATTCCACCATAAAACTGGTTTATATAGTGTACAATTTTAATTCCCAAGTTTACGACCTCCTTTATGGTCTAAGCTATTACTAAGCTCTGAATTTTTTAACAGCCTCTATCAAGGCGTCAACGTCTAATACCATTTCCATCATTCCTGCTTGGTCTTCATAGACATCAGGATCTACTGAATCTTTTAATTCGAATGCGTGATAAACAGGGAGTCCTAACTGAACTCCTGCCAATGGGCCTGCATATGTAGGATCACCTTGTGTTACTGTCTCAGCAGCTAACTCAGCAGCTTGTGCTTCGCCTGCTCCTAATACTATAACTAAGTCCTTACCATATTGATCAGCAAAACCTTTAATTCTTGCTTGATTCTCTAGGTCCATTGCTCCAGCGCTTGTTCAAACAAAGCATTCTGTTGTAGAATATACAACTTCAGCGCCGGCTATTGTTTTTATCATTTCTTCTGCTGCTTGTCCAGGCACGCCATCTCTGTCGCCAAGGATTACAACTTTTTTACCCTCTAACATAGCCATTCCTCCTTATATTAAATTAAACTAATTTCTTTATTCTAGTAAGTTCTTGCAGATAAATATCCGTATCCAACTTCACTAGTAGCTCCAGTAATTGCTTGTAATTCTACAATGATGCTTCCGTCAGAAGCTAAGCTTCCTTGGAAACCGCCTGCGATTACTTCAGCAACTTCAGGATAACCAATAACATTTTTCATTACCGGCAATTTGATTATTTCGTTAGCATTTCCCCCAGTTACAACTGCATCACCAGCTGGTGTTGAGTCGGCAAGTGATTGAGACGCTCCGTCTTGACCGGCATATTCATCAGTAATCAATACTGTCTTAATACCTTTTTTAGTTATCTTGTTACAATTCATAACTAAGTCAGCATCCGGATTACCAAAGCCTTCTTCAGAAATTATAACAGCATCTGCACCTAAAAATTCTACTAGTTTAGCTGTCATATTTGAAGAACGTTCTTTGTCCATCAAAGTAACATTTTCATTAGTGACAATGCATCCTAGGAAATTGAACTCTTTACCATGCTTAGCATATAATTCTTCAATAACCGGGTGGTTCATATGTACATATGATGGGTTCTTGTCACAAGCAGAAACACAGTTTCCACTAACAACAGCACCATCAAATACTTCTGTTGGATATAGGAATGTAGGTATGATTTTCTTAGCATCTACTCCATATACATATGTATCATGTAGCAAGCCTTGAGTTTGTAGCATATATACATAAACTACTTTTGGTAAATCTGGATACTCTTCGATTTGTTGAACTAAAGGTTTAGTTTCAAACGTTTTATAATCATCTGGAGTAACATTTTTACCTGCTTTACCAACATAGATTCCAGCTCTAAATCCTGCCAACCTAACAATTTCTTCATGTTCATGTTGTAATATTCCATCGATAGGTTCAACCTTCAGAACAATATTGTAGGTTTTCGAAAAAGGTGTATACTCCGCTCCAGGACCGCTCATATCAACGATACCTTCCTGGAATCCAACAATTCTACCTGTAGTAACAATTGCCGCCCCTTTAAGAACATGAGTAGTACCACTACCTACTTGTTCTACACCACACATAAATCCTGGGAAAATTCCACCATCGCCTTCGACTTTAACTCTAGGCTCAATGACATCCTTCACAGGAATAATGCGAGTCTCTTCTCCTGGTTTTGCTAAATAAACATCTACAGAGGCTATTCTTTCATCATCCCCAGCTACAGCTAAAAACTCTTCCTTGTTTAAATGAAGAACTCCTTCTTTAACTTCAGTTGCTGAAGCAAACTGAACATCCTTAATGTAAATATTTCCAATTTTTAATTGCAAAACCTTCACCTCCTTAAACCATATTATTTATATAAACTTTAAAAGCTATATATCAACCAATTTGTATAAAGTAGTACCAAGACCTTCCAAGCCTGTTTTCAACAAACTGTAGTCTATAGTCATAAAATCATTTTCTACTCTGGAATTATCAATTCCCCAGTCTCGTTTTGGTTTTTTGAATTTAGCACTGGTTGTTATTGCGTTCTCAATTAGATGAAGAGAATCAAAATTCATTGTTCCATCACCTTTAGCCAGGACTATTGACTTAAATTCAGTTTCATGAGGCTTTACGCTCCCGGACAAGGGATGAGTCATAATAACATTCCCTTCATGCACCAGGTCTCTAACCTTAAGAAAGACAGCATCTAAGTCACCTAAGACTACTAATGCTGGATATTCCTTAATTACTAATTTGTTGTTTGTTACTATAAAAATTTCTTTTCTCATATATCCACCTTGTGAAAAATATTACAAGCACGGGTAAAATAAATACTCCCTTCCTCTAGAATCCAACTTGTTCTCTAGCCTGAAAGAAAGTATGCCATAATTTCCTTACCTACAATACTACACTAACCACATTAAAAAGTAAATGATTTCATAACAATTTTTACATATAAAATGTCTTAACATAATATAACATTAAAAAACAAGGGAGTATTCAATGAACTGCACCCCAAAAGTTAGACATGTGGTATAATATCCACACAATAACGAAAGGGGTGCAGTTTTTCTATGCCAAAGGGAATACCAAACGAAAGATACTCAAGTGAATTCAAACTTCTAGTAGTGGAAGATATGATTAA
>JBGSJN010000132.1:0-15225 GCA_041741995.1 Bacillota bacterium | reverse complement strand
GGTCTCCAAAACCATTGGTTGCGGGTTCGATTCCTGTCTCCCCTGCCAAAAAACAGCTGATTTCAGCTGTTTTTTTATTGCTCTTCTTTAATTATCTCCATAATGTATTTATCTGTTAAAGTATTATTTATAGCTGGCTCATCCTCTTTTATCAAATATAAAAGAAATTCAATATTACCCTTTGGCCCTTTTATTGGTGATTTTGCTATGCCTTTTACACTAAATCCCAAACAAAAGGAAAAATCTATAATTTTTTTTATTACTTTAATATGAGTTGTATTATTGGTAACAACTCCTTTCTTACTAACTTCACCTAGCCCTGCTTCGAATTGAGGCTTTATTAATGCAACCATTTCCCCATTATTCTTTAAACATGAATAAGCTGCAGGTAATATTTTTTCAAGGGAAATAAAAGAAACATCTGTGACAACAATATCCATAAAATTGTTATCTAAATCTAAAGTTGTCAAATACCTTCCGTTGGTCTTTTCTTTAGAGATAACTCTATCATCACTTCTTAACTTCCAATCGAGTTGATTATGACCAACATCAATCGCATAAACCTTCTTAGCACCCTTTAATAATAAAATTTCTGTAAAACCGCCCGTAGAGGCACCAATATCTAAACACATTTTACCATCAGCTAACATATTAAATTCCCCAAAAGCTTTCAGTAGCTTTAACGCACCACGGCTAACATATGGAAAATCTTTTTTTATAATAGTAATATCACTAGCTGAATCTATTACAGTACCGGGTTTACTTATTTTTTGATTATTCACTAATATATTTCCTGCCATTATTTCTGCTTGCGCTTTTTGCCTAGACTCAAAATAGCCATTATTTGTTAATAATACATCCAAACGTTCCTTATTCACTGATAATCCTTTCTATTTCTTTAAGAATATTATCTTGAGTAAATCCAATTTCTTGCCTTAGTTCACTAATTGAACCGTGTTCGATAAAACTATTGGGAAGCCCAAAAGAATATACTTTAGGATTTAACAATCTTGATTTCAATAAACTTCCAAAACCTCCAATAACCACGTGATTTTCTAGAGTAAACACTTTCTGGTATTTTTCTAAATTTAATAATGTATCTTTAGAAATAGGTGATATAAACCTAGGGTTATAAACATCAATATCATACCCTTGTGTTCTTAGTTTATCAGCAATGTTAGAGGCAACTGTAAATTCAGATCCAAGACCAATAATAGCCAACTTGAAATCTGAGTCCTTATTCTGATCTGTATACAGTTCAAAATCTCCTAAGTTTTCCAACTCTATTATTCCATTATTATCGTCATCTGTAGTTGATGCTTTAGGAAATCTAATCATAGTTGGTCCATTATAGACTGTAGAGAATTTCATCATTTTTTTTAATTCAGCTCCGTCCTTAGGCTCCATAAAAACCAAGTTGGGTATTGCACCAAATAAACTTATATCAAAGACTCCGTGATGGGTTTCCCCATCTTCACCTACTAAACCAGCCCTATCAAGTATCATCGTTACAGGAAGGTTTTGCATACATATATCATGAATAACCTGGTCAACTCCTCTTTGCATAAATGTAGAATAGATAGATATAAATGGATGATAGCCGGACATAGCTTGTCCTGCTGCAAATGTTAAGCCATGTTGCTCTGCTATACTTACATCAAAAAACCTATCTGTTAACTTTTCTCTAAAGAGTTCCAAACCAGTTCCAGTGCACATGGCAGCTGTTATGGCTGTTATTTTCTTATCTTGTTTTGCTAATTCTAGCAAGTATTCACCAAATATACTGGTAAAACTCTTAAATTTTTTATTTCCACTTGGTGACACTCCATGATACTTTTCCGGATTATCTTCAGCAAAGTAATTACCTTTACCTTTAGTGGTTATAACATGTACTAAAACAGGGCCATCAATATTCTTGGCGATTTTAAAACCCTCTTCTAAGCCAATGATATCGTGACCGTCATAAGGTCCTAGATAAGTTAGTCCAAAGTGCTCAAAAAACAGACCTTTAGAAGAAAACATGTGTTTAATAACACCTTTTATTCTACTAAGTCCCCTTCTTAAGAATCTTCCTGGAGCTGTAAGTATCAATTTTTGGGTTAATTTGTATTTTAAATTTCTATAAGTACTTCCGGAACTAATTTTGGTTAATTGTTTAGCTATCGCTCCTACAGGTTCAGAAATAGACATTTCATTGTCATTTAATACAATAATTATCTTTTTATTTGTATGTCCTATATGATTTAAAGCTTCTAATGCCATACCACCACTTAAAGCACCATCACCTATATTGGCAATTATATGATAATTTTCATTATCTAAATCTCTAGCCGTGGCCATACCTAAAGCTGCAGAAATAGAAGTACTACTATGCCCTGTATTAAAAGCGTCATGTGGGCTTTCAAGTGATTTCGGGAAACCACTAATACCTTTAAATTTTCTGATTGTTGAAAATGGTTCATATCTTCCAGTTATAATTTTATGCGTATAACTTTGATGACCTACATCAAAAATTATTTTATCTGTAGGTGAGTTGAAAATTCTATGTTGGGCGACTATCAATTCTACAGCTCCAAGATTGGAAGCCAGATGTCCACCATTTTTTTCTACAGTAGTTTCAATATATGTCCTTATTTCTTGACACAGTATTGTAAGATCTTTTTCTTCTATTTTTTTTAAATCTTCAGGAGATTTTATTTTTTCTATCATTTTTACCTGCTTACTATTTTTTAAATATTATATAGTTTTCCTATGGTTAATATTATACTATTTGCTTTATTAAATGCATAGGATTTTTCAGTCGGTATCACTATATAAAATAAAAGAGCTGGTTAAACCAGCTCAAAATTATTTATTCTCTTTTATAGCAATTACCGCTTTTCCTTTGTAATAGCCACAAGTTGGACAAGCTTTATGGGGCTGTTTTAATTCGTGACATTGTGGACATTCAGCTAATGCTGGTGCTTCCATTTTGCTCCAAGCAGATCTTCTCATGTTTGTTCTTGAATTACCTTGCCTTCTTTTAGGTACTCCCATCTTCTTTCCTCCTCTCTGACTATTTATCTTCTTTTATATTATTATTCGAAAATAAATTTAATCTGGTTAATTATTTGATATTTAAGTAGTTAACTCAAATACCCACTATAATATTATATCTTATTTAAACATTTTTTCAAGATATTTTTATTAACTTATTATTCTTTTCACATCTCTTGCTATCATTAATTCTTCATTAGTTGGGATAACAACAACTTTAACCTTGTTATTTAATGGAGAGATAATTCTTTCTTTACCTTTAAAGTCATTCTTTTCTAAATCGATTACGATGCCCAAATCTTCAAGATCCTTACATATAGCTTGTCTCATCATAGTAGAATTTTCACCAATTCCACCAGTGAAAATCAGAACGTCAATTCCATTTAGGACTGCATTGTAGGCTCCAATATAGAATTTAACTCTATATATAAACATTTCTAATGCTAATCTTGCTCGTTCATCACCTTTATTAGCAGCCTCTTCAAGATATCTAAAGTCACTTGAAAGACCTGACACACCTAAAACACCACTTTTTTTATTTAGAATATTAGTGATTTCATCTACATCATAACCTTCTTTTTTCATAATAAAAGGAACGATTGCTGGATCAATATCACCACATCTAGTACCCATAATCAGTCCTTGCAAAGGAGTAAAGCCCATTGTTGTATCAACTGTTTCACCATTTTTTACAGCTGCAACACTCGCTCCATTTCCAAGATGACATGTAATAATTTTGAGTTGTTTCCAGTCGATATTGAATATTTCTCCAACTCTTCTAGTTACATATTTGTAAGACAAGCCATGAAAGCCATATTTTCTAATATTGTACTTTTCAAGCCATTCATAAGGTAGTCCATAAGTAGATACGTGATCTGGTATTCCTTTATGAAATTCAGTATCAAAACATACGACGTTTGGTATACCAGGCATTACTTGTTCAATTGCTTGTATACCCTTATATTGTGGTGGATTGTGTAAAGGGGCAATTTCACATGTCTTTAATATTTTTTCTTTAACATCTTCTGTCACTAAAACAGAATCAGTAAAGTATCTAGCACCATGTGCCATTCTATGACCTACACCAGTAATATCCTCAATAGATTTGATTACTCCATTAGCCTTATCCATTAGTATGTCTAAAATCACTTTGATTCCTGTAAGATGATCTTTAACTTCTGCTGTATATTTGTTTTTGTAACCTGATTGATTTTCATAACAAATATTACTTTGATCGAATCCGATTTTATCAACTATTCCCTTTGCTATACAATTCTCATTCTCCATACCTAATAGTTGATACTTGATAGAAGAACTTCCTGAGTTGAGGACTAATACTTTCATGACACGCTCCTTCTAGCTTATAGATTTTTTTTAGTTTTAACTGCTGTTAATTGTCTCTTTGCTTCCTTAATATTAACTAAACATTTATTAATATAGTTATCTAATGTGTTAAGAATTTCTTCGGAATAGTTTTCACTTTGAACAGCAAGCTGCATAGCTTTCCTATGTGCTTCTTCTTCAACTTCAGCTGATCTTTGATCTGCTTTTCTTTTTACAGCAGTTTCACTGATCATATTCTCTATATTTGCCTCAACACCTTTTATAATCATATCAGCTTCTCTTTTAGCACTTTCAATCATTTGTTCTCTTTCTCTAACAATCTGACGTGCTTTTTTCACTTCTTCTTGAAATGAATCTCTGATTTCATTGATAAGATCTAATAACTCATCACCCTTAACCATTACATTACTAGTTAACGGTACCTTATGAGATGATTCTAGCATCTCTTCCAATGCATCAATGAGCTTTAAAGTATTCATGGTTCATCCTCCTAATTTTTATTGTAGAACTTTATTATTGTATTTCCATATATCACATCTCTGTAACATTTAAAATCTAGTGTTTCTGATGGTATTATAGTATCTTTTTTAGCTTCGACAATTATTATTCCATAGTCCGCTAGTAAATTTTTAGAACCAATTAGCGATAAAACCTCTTCATATGCCTTTAAATGATAAGGCGGGTCTACATATATAATGTCATAATTATCAGAACTATTATTTAAGAAATTCCTATAATCACCTTTAAAAAGTTTTGAATTCTTGAGATTATTGGTTTTCGCTATATTTTCCTTTAAGATATTATAGGCGTCATTGTCTAATTCAATAAATGTTGCTTCGGAAGCTCCTCTTGAAAGAGCCTCTATGCCAATAGCACCACTGCCTGCGAAAACATCCAGCACTTTTGCTCCAGGCACTTTATCCCGAATGATATTAAAGAGATTTTCTCTTATTCTATTTAGTGTTGGTCTAGTGGTTATTCCTTCTTTTGTCTTTAGAATATTACCCCTATTTTTCCCTGCAATTATTTTAATTATTATAAACACTCCTATTTTAACATAATATTATTTACTTAACAAGTGTGATGTATTATTTAAAGATTTCAAAAGAAAAATTCCATTATAATATTCTAGAACGCTAATCGAAGTGTTCCCAAAGACAAATCTCCAATAATATGATAATGGTAAATCAAGAGCTGCTAGTAAACTTAGTCTTATTATACCAGCATGGCTAACTATTGCTGTATTTTGTCCATTGCTTTCCTTTGCGATTTTAATCAATCTTTCTTTAAGTCTATTCTTTTCTACCTCAAAAATATCACCATTTGGTATTTGGTAAAGACCTGGATTATTGAACCACTTGTCCATCCAAGAATATTTTGCTCTGATTTCTTTAGTAGTTAAACCTTCCCAGTCTCCAAAACTTATTTCTTTGAAGTCAAGATCTTCTATAACCTCACAATTAGCTTCTTTACTAATAAAATCTGCAGTAATCTTGGCTCTTATAAGAGGGCTTGAATATATATTTTTAAATTTAGTCTTAGATAAACTCTTTGCAAGTAACTTACCTTGGTTTAAGCCTGCAGTAGTTAATTCAGTATTTGTTGTTCCTTGGAAGCGTTCTTCCAAGTTCCAGCTTGTCTCACCATGTCTAATTAAATAAATATAACTCATAAGTACTCCTCTAAATATATTACTTTAATATTATACAATAAATATTAAAATAAAAAAACCACCATTAATGGTGGTTTTTATAATAAACTACTTATTTAAAAATGTTTCGACTCTTTTTTTTAATAATTCATAAAGAATAACCGATAAAACTCCAGATAATATACCTTTTAGGATATTAAAGGCGGCCAAGCCAGTAATCCAAAAAGCATTTGCTTCTATACCATATAAAGGCAGGAATATGAAATAATTGAATAATAGCATTAATACTGTAAGTGCCAAAGCACCAATCATTACACCTATAAACAAATTTATTCTAGTTTTTTTAACTCTATAAAGGATTGTAGTCCCTGCCACTAGTGACAATCCTGCAGTAAGACTTGCAGCCAAACCTACCCATCCTGTAGTGTTCTTGCCTGAAAAGAAAAAAAGTATAGATTTCAAACCAATCACTATCATTCCCGCGACTGGTCCAAAAATAAATCCAGCAACAATTGCGACTACTTCGCTTAAATCATACTTCAGAAATTCGAAGCCAGGCATCCCCACCAATGACAAAATTGGAACCTCCATGATATACATTAATAGAAAACTGATTACTGACAAGATAGTAAGATATAACATTATTCTTAGTTGTTTATTTTTCATTGTTTCCTCCTAATAAAAATACCTCAAGAAAATATTCTTGAGGTAAAAATTGCATAAAGAATCTTCTTTCATCCAGACTTTACTGTCGGCTCTAGAATTAAACTAGATCAGCTTACGCTCGCGGGCTATACCGCCGGTATGGAATTTCACCGTTCCCCGAAGAAATATTTATAATTACTTTTTAAATTTTATCATAATAAATATGTATATGCAATTACTTAACTTCCATAGATAAGTCAAGAAATGCCTTTTTAATATCTTTTTGAGCAAATACTGATGAACCTGCTACTAGAATATCTGCTCCAGCATCTTTTATCATCTTGGCATTTTCCATTGTCACTCCACCGTCTACTTCAATAAGTACATCAACGTTGTGATTTATAATCATCTTCTTTAATTCCATTACCTTATGAACCATAGAATGAATGAATTTTTGTCCACCAAAACCTGGATTTACAGACATAATTAGTACCAAACTAACTTTATCTAAGATCCATTCTATAGAACTAAGAGGTGTACTTGGATTTAATACTACTCCTGCCATCATGCCAAGCTCTTTTATTTGACTCACAACTCTATCTAAATGGGGGCAGGTTTCTACATGAACAGTTATTAAATCAACTCCTGCATTTTTAAAATCTTCTAGATATAATTCAGGTTTTTCAATCATTAAATGACAATCAAAAAACAATTTTGTGTGTGGTCTTATTTTAGAAATCAAAACAGGACCATATGAAATATTAGGCACAAAATGTCCATCCATAATATCAAGATGCAACCACTGGGCTCCTGCTGCTTCGATAATATCTATATCTCTTTGTAAATTGGAAAAATCTGCAGATAATAGTGATGGAGCAATCATTATTTATACCTTCTTTCTTTATTTTCTTTAATTTCTTCTAACATGTACAGATACCTGTCATATCTACCTTGATCTATTTTACCTTCAGATAAAGCTTTCTTTACGCCGCATACCTTTTCCATATGATGTAAACAGCCATTAAAGTAGCAATCTCGTGTAAATTCATAAAATTCTGGGTAATACTGCGTTAAATCTTCCATTACCATCTCAATCGGTAAATCGAGACGGCTAAAACCTGGGGTATCTGCAATTAAACCGCCATCTACTTCATAAAACTGACTTGTTCTTGTGGTATGACGTCCAATTTTTAACTTTTCCCCTAAAACGCCTGTTTCTTTAAGGAGTTTACTATCAAGAATATTTAAAACACTAGATTTACCAACCCCTGAAGGACCAGCTAGAACACTTAATTTATCTTTTAAAATTTCTTTTAATTTATCTACGCCATATCCACTAATAGCTGAAACCTCAAAAACCTCAAAAGGATATATATTGGAAATTTGAGGCCCAATATTATCATGGTCCTCGTCCTTTTTATTTAAAATGATAACCGGCTTGATATTATGCCACTGAGACAGTACTAATAATCTATCTAAAACATTATAGTCAATCTTAGGGTACGATAAGCTCATAACAATTAATAACTGGTCACTATTGGCAATTGCTGGTCTTGGTAACAAATTGATTCTATCAGCAATTGCTTCTATTGTTCCTTTGAAATTATCATCAACAACTAAATCTACAATATCTCCTGGATAAGCTTTTTTATGTTTTAGTTTCAGTTTGCCTCTTAATTTACATTCATACAAAGAACCTTCTGAATAAACATAATAGAAGCCACTATCACCTTTTATAATTCTACCTTTCACAACTAGTCCAACCCTATTGCATCAACAACATTACCATTTTGATCTTTAATAGTTGCGGTCCCAACTCCAAAATATGTTATAGTTTTTTGGGTAGTAAGAACTCCTCCAGCAAATGATACTGTTTCTACTCTGCTTCCTTTACTATCAGATATTAAAATACTATAAGTTACAGGATTAGCTGAATCTGCTCTAGTTATTTCTATAGTTTTAACCTTTGATGTCGGTTCTTTAGCTATTACTACGTCAACGGTACTGCCTTGTAATATATCAATTCCTGGGTTAACTGATTGTCTTATTACTTGACCAGGAAGGTAATCGCCACTTTCTTCATTTGTGACAGAACCTAATATTAATTTAGAGGCATTAAGTGACTGCTCAGCTGAAGTTAGTGTTTTACCAATTAAATTTGGCATTTTAATTTTAACTAATTGTTCACCATCACTGACTATAATAAGTACTTTTTCTCCAGGTAATAATTTTTCTCCAGCTACAGGTTCTTGTCTAATAACATCCCCAAGTGGTACCTCTTTACTATATTCTTTGGCTACTTCTACAATGAAGCCTTCTGCCTTTAAAACACTTCTTGCTTCATTCTCGCTTGACCCAACTACATTAGGTACGGAAATTTCATCTTGTCCTTTGCTGACTTTTAATTCTACAACAACAGATACGGAGGATAAAACATTTCCTTCTGGGCTTTGTTCTGCTACTTCTCCTTCATCAACATCTTCAGAATAAATACCTTCAATAGTATATTGAAATCCACTTTCTTTTAACTTGGTTATTGCATCCTCTTGCGTCATTCCAACAACATCAGGCACAATTTTTTTAGCCCCACCTGTAAACATTGATATCAACCCCAGGATAATAGCTAAAGTAACAAAAACTGCTCCTGTTATTATTGCAATTTTTTTCAAATCTTGTTTACTATCCTTTTTCCTGGCTCCAAGATTTTTTTTATCAAAATTATTGTTAACCTCTTCTAAGGTTATTCTCTTTACTTGATTTATTTTGCCTGCTTCCATCAGAAGCCTGGTTTTTTCTATATAAATATTCATTTCTAAAGCAGATTTAAATCTTTTTTTTGTATCACGCATAGTTGCTTTCAAGACAATATTTTCTACTTCTTGAGGTATATCTTCAATTAAATCTTTAGGGGGTATCAAACCACCCTGAATATGATTTACTGCAACTGATACAGGATTTTGACCCTCATAAGGCAGTCTGCCTGTTAACATCTCATAAAATACTATGCCACTTGAATAGACATCTGAAAGTTCTGTTATTTCTCCCCCAGATGCTTGTTCTGGGGATAAATAATGTACTGAACCTACTATATCATTAGTTATCGTCATAGTTGTACCCTGGTCAGTAATTCTTGCAATTCCGAAATCCATCACTTTTACTTCACCACTTTTATTTATCATAATATTATGTGGTTTTATATCTCTATGAATAACTCCTTTTTTATGAGAATGTATTAAAGCTGATAAAACTCCTTCCATAACATAAATGGAAAAAGTTGCTGATAAAGGTGCTTTTTCTCTAATAATATCTTTTAAAGTTTTACCTTCAACGTATTCCATCACTATATATGGATTGCCTTCTGACATTCCAACATCATAAACTTCAACTATATTTGGATGTGAAAGATGTGATATTACTTCTGCTTCATTCTTGAAATATCTAACACTTTCTCTATTATTTATAAGTTCTTTCTTTAAAATTTTAATAGCAATTAACTTATTGAGCATAATATCTTCACCCAAATAAACATCTGCCATACCACCGGTGCCTAAAATTTTAATAAGTTTATATCGATCTGCAAAAATTTTTCCGATCATACTCATATGGCTTCCTCCTAAAACTTATCAATAACAATAAAGGAATAATTATCATTTGATCCTCTTGACTCAATAATATCAGATAATTCTTTTATTAGTTTCTTGCCTGTTTTTTTTAATAATAAATAAATTAATTCCTCATTTTTGAGATAATAATGTACTCCATCTGTGCATAAGAAAATAATGTCACCTGGAAGTATTTGAAACTCCAAAACCTGTGGATCAGCTGGTTTATCACTACCTAAAGCTTTTAAGAGTATATTTTTTTTAGGATGGTTTAAATATTCTTCATAAGTTATAATTCCATCCTGATACAGTCTTTCTACATAGGTATGATCTTCAGTTAATTTTATGATTTCTTGATTTCTTATAAGGTAAATTCTGCTATCGCCGATATGTCCTATAAATCCCCTGTCTCCAACAATTTTTAATACAGAAAGAGTAGTCCCCATATTCATCTTTTGATCTTTATAACTACTTTTTTCGTAAATCATCTTGTTAGTTGCATTAAAAGCCGCTTCTAATGTTGATGCTTGAATAGTCTCCAGGTCTTCTAATTCTATTCTGATTTTTTCGATAGCCATACTACTGGCTATTTCTCCTGCTTCATGACCACCCATACCATCGGCTACAGCAAAAAATCCTGAGCCTTCATTGATATAAATAGCGTCTTCATTGTTCATTCTGACTTTTCCTTGTTCGCTAACAGCTATTGCGCGCATATTAATCCCTTTCTTTGTTCCTCAATTGGCCACAGGCACCATCAATATCAATACCTTTTTCTTCTCTTATAGAAAATGATAAACCATAGTCTTCACATAATTTCTTAAATGTATAAATATCTTTCTTTTTAGGTCTTTTAAATTCGCTGTCTTTGATACTATTTACTGGTATACCATTGATATGACAATCAATGCCTTTTAGTAAATTAGCCAAATTCCTGGCATCATCAGGCCAGATATTCATGCTATCAATCATTATATATTCAAAAGTTATTCTTTTCTTGGTTTTTATCTGATAATATCTACAAGCTTTCATAAGTTCATTTAATGGATACTTTTTATTTATAGGTACTAAATAATCTCTAACTCTATCAGTTGGTGCATGTAAAGAAATAGCTAGAACGTATTTCAGTTCTTTATCTGCCAATTCTTTTATACCTTCAATTATTCCACTTGTTGATATAGTGATTTTCCTGCTGCTGATTTCAAAATTATCTTTTATCAAGGATGCAGCTAATAGCACCTCATCTTTATTATAGAATGGCTCTCCCATACCCATAAATACAACATTGTTTATTTTAGCATCATGTTGTTTTAAGTATTCGTTTGCTATAGCTACTTGTTGAACTATCTCTTCTGCTTTAAGATTTCTTACTAAACCAGAAGTTCCAGTGGCACAAAATGGGCATTTAACCTTACAACCGACTTGGCTTGAAAGGCATAAGGTATTTCTATTTTTACTAACATCCTTATCCTTATATCGCATAATAACCATTTCAATTGTATTTCTATCACCAAGCAACAACAAGAATTTAATAGTTTCACCTTTATCATCTTCTACAATCTTTATAGTATCAAGAGTTATTAATTTCATATTGCTATTTAAATATTCCTTAAAACTCTTATCTAAATTTGACATGGAATCAATATCTACTATGCTCTTATTGTATACCCAGTCTAAAAGTTGCTTGCCTCTAAAAGCTGGAAATCCTGCAGTTACTATTCTTTTAATTACGTCATCTTTTGATAACTTGAAAAGATTAATCATTTCTTGACCTCAAGAATAATAATCTTAAGAGTGTTGCTACTGAAGATGCTAAAGCAGCTATGTAGGTTAGAGCTGCTGCAGTTAGTACAGCTCTGGCACCTTTTAGTTCACCTTCGTTTAAATAATTACCTTCGTTTAACATAATTAGTCCTCTCTTGGAAGCATTTATCTCTATTGGTAATGTTATGATATAGAATAAGCTAACCAAAGCAAAAAGTACTATGCCAATATTCATTAAATTAATTGAATTGAAAATCAATCCGAAAACAAATATAGGTATAGCAAAATTCGAAGCAATATTAGTAAATGGGAAAATATTGTTTCTTAACTTTAAGAATAACATTTTTTCAGCATCTTGTCTTGCATGACCCATTTCATGAGCTACAATAGCAAGTGCTGCTATTGTTCCATTTCCAGCAACTTCTTGACTTAGACCTAAGGATTTTTTCTTAGGATTATAGTGATCACTAAGATAGCCACCTACACGTTCAATCTCCAAATATGTCATTTGATATTTGTTCTTCAAATCATAAGCCAATGCTTCACCAGTCATATTTCTAGTATTTGGGATTCTCTTGTAATTGTTAAAAGTACTATTGACTTTAAACTGAGCGTAGAATGAAAATACAAGTGTCAGTACCATTAATATAGTTATAAAAACATTCCCACCTGAAAATAAATATAATAAGTCCATCTAATTCTCCTCTTTATTTTTCAATATATCTCCAACTTGGATTTTTTTACCATTAATAAAATCTTTATAGCACATTGTTTTCTTACCTTCTGGTTTTAATTTTTTAATCCATATTGCTCCATTGGCACATTTGACTAAAATTCCATTTTTTTTATCTAAACTCAAGACTTCTCCGACCATTGAATTTTCAAAATCCTCATTACCTGAAAAAAAAGCTACTTCAGCTTCAACAATCCCTAGCAACTGATTATTTAATATCAATAATGGTGTAATTTTCGGCGTTAATCCCCTAATTGTATTTACAATTTTTATAGCATCTTGATGTAAATTAAGATACTTCTCATTATTTTTGATTTTTCGCGCATATGAATGCATTGCATCATCTTGAGGCACTCTCTTATCCTGACCTTGTTCAATAAGTTTTAATGCATCTAATAGAAGTTTGCCACCTTCTTTAGACATTTCAACACTAAGAATCCCATAATTCCAATCACTTTTGATTTCTATTTCACTTTGGATAATAATATCCCCAGCATCTAGTTTTTCAACCATCTCCATTATTGTAACGCCTGTAATTTTTTCTCCATTCATCAATGTTCTTTGTATTGGAGCCGCACCGCGATATTTAGGTAACAATGAAGGATGTACATTAATAGGTTTATATTTACTGATTGATAAAACCTCTTTATTTAATAAAGCACCATAGGAAACTACAACGAAAATATCAGCTTTCAAGCTGTTTAAATAATCTATAGATTGTAAACTATTAATATTATCTGTTTGATAAATAGTTAAGCCTAAATCCAATGCTTTTTCCTTAATTGGAGTAAAATGCACCTTATGCCCTCTATCTCTTCTAGAATCAGGTTGAGTCACTACACAAAGCACTTGATGTTGACTGTTATTTAGAGCAATAAGACTTTCTACAGCAAATTCACTCGTGCCAAAAAATACTATTGTCATTGATCATTCTCTTCCTTTTCAAGTTTATCGATGAATAAAATTCCATTAAGATGATCAATTTCATGTTGTATTATTCTAGCAAACATTCCCGAGGCATTAATTTGAATAGGTTGTCCATCAGCATTTTGTCCTCTGATTACTATATCTTTTGCCCTGCATACTTTCCCTACTCTACCTGGGACACTTAGGCAACCTTCATTGTCAATAACCTCACCACTAGAACTGATTATTTCAGGATTGATTAATTCAATTACCTTGTCACTTTCTTCATGATAGGCAATTATCACTCGTTTTGACACTCCAATTTGTGGAGCAGCCAAACCCACTCCATCTTCTTTTATTAATGTTTCCATCATATTATTTAGAAGTTTATATATTCTATCATCGAATTTTGTAACTTCCTTTGCATTTTCTCTTAATAATTCGTCACCTATGGTAACTATTTGATACACTGCCATTTTTCCTCCTATATAAGTCCATAGGGATTTCTTTCAATATAGACCATTTCTTTTTTATTATTATTCATATAATAGTTTTCCATAAAATCTTTTAAATATTTTTCTTTATCATTCATAAGAACCTTATCGAACTTTATAACTATTTGCCATCTGAAATAATTGTTAAACTTCTCTATTCTATTAGGTTTAGGCTTATATATATCCCCATTGTTAAAATATGTTTTTAAGGTATTATAGCTATTCCAAACTAATTCAATTAAATCATCCCTATTTAAACCTATAAACTGTAGTCTTATAATTTCACCAAAAGGTGGATAACCATGTTTTTTTCTAAATTTTAATTCTTGATGATAAAAATTTTGATAGTCAAAGTTTTTTATATCCCTATATATTATATCAGAGGGATGATAAGTTTGTAATATCACTTCACCCTTTTTATCTCTTCTGCTTGTTCTTCCAATAACTTGCATCAAAAGTTGAAAGGTCCACTCTCTAGCTCTAAAGTCAGGAAAATTCAAAGACATATCACCTAAAAGAATACCTACCAGCCCAACATTGGGGAAGTCTATACCTTTAGCAATGATCTGAGTTCCTACTAAAATATGAATCTTTTTATCTTTGTAATCTTGAATAATAGTCTTTTTTCTTGTATTCCCTCCCTTGACATCACTGTCAAGACGGTCTACTTTTAATTCCGGGTACTTTTTCTTGATAATTTCAACAGCTTGTTCTGTTCCAAGTCCAATACCTCTGATTCTTTTACTGCCACATATTGGACATTCTTCATATTTATTTATTTTATAATCACAATAATGGCAAATCAATTTCTTTTCTTTTTCATGATATGCTAAAGGAATCTCACAATTCTCGCATTTTATAACATTACCACAATCCCTACACATTAAGAAATTATAATAACCTCGCCTATTGATGAAAATCAATACTTGTTCACCATTTTTAATTTTTTTTCTAATACTTTGATCAAGTGCATCACTAATAATTGTAGAATTACCTTTATGTAACTCTGTACTCATATCAATTAACTGAATATTCGGATTAGTTTGTCCG
>JBGSJN010000131.1:0-22688 GCA_041741995.1 Bacillota bacterium | reverse complement strand
AGAGAATATTATAGCTTTTGTAATTACAACATTATCTTTTTTTGCAGTGGGTTATGCTATTATGTTTGGACCTTCGTTTCATGGCCTTTTTGGCAGTGATTTCTGGTTTGGATCACATTTACAAGGCTCGGCAAGTTATGTAATAGTATTTTTTGAATTGATGTTTGCAGGAACTGCTGTAACAATATTTTCAGGAAGTATGTCGGAACGTACAAAAACTAAAGCTCTAATCATAAGTGCTATTGTAGTTGGGGCTTTGATTTATCCTGTTTATGGACATTGGGTATGGGGTAATTTATATTTGAATCAAAGTGCCTGGTTACATCAATTGGGTTTTATAGATTTTGCTGGTGCTACTGTTGTTCATGGCACTGCAGGCTGGATAGCTCTAGCAGGTGTCTTAGTTGTAGGATCAAGAAAAGGTCGTTGGGATGCAAATGGTAGAGTAAAAAGTTTAGGTAAATCCAATATTCCCTTTGCTGCCCTTGGTACTTTTATATTATGGTTTAGTTGGTTTGGATTTAATGGTGGTAGTTTAATGAGGTTCGATGATAGTATTGGACAAATTTTAATGAATACCAATATTTCAGCATCAGCAGGTGTATTAGGTGCAGTTTGCACAGTATTTTTTATTCTCAAAAATAGAAGCTTCATGGAAGCTATCTTTAGTGGTGCTCTTGGTGGCTTGGTTGCAATAACTGCAAGTTCGAATATTCTAGAACCTATACAAGCTTTTTTTGTTGGTTTTATTACAGGAATATTTGTAATTTTGGGTAGTGCTTTATTGGAGAGATTAAGAATAGATGATGCAGTTGGAGCTATTTCGATACATGCGTTTGGAAGTGTTTCCGGTATTTTACTATTAGCATTGTTTGCAAATCAGGAGGTTTTGTCATTATCTAATCGTTGGTGGCAACTTGGTATACAAATATTCGGGGTAATAATTAATTTTGTATGGGTTTTTGGTATGAGTTATATTATGTTCAAAATTATTGACAGATTCATAGGTCTTAGAGTTACACCTGAAGAAGAAGAACAGGGTCTTAATATTGTGGAATACTCAGACCTATATTCATGGCAACAAGCTATCAAAGACAGAACTTATACAGAAATAACCGATGAGCTATATCATAAGATACAACAACAAAATCAGGAGTTAGAAAAAAAATCACAACGTCTTATGGCTACACAAGAAAAGGAAAGAGATAAAATAGCTAGAGATTTACATGATGGTGTAGGGCAATTGTTAGCAGCTTCTAAAATTGATTTAGGACAGCTTAAAAAGAAACTAATTAGTGATGAACAAAAGGAACAAACTAATAGGATAATGGGCTTAATTGATAATACTGTTGATGAAATCAGATCAGTGATTTATAATTTAAAACCTATAAAGCTGGAAGAAGAAGGTCTTTTAAAGAGTATACAAAAATTAACTGCTCAGATTCAAAAAATCAAGGATTTGGTTTTTGAGTTTCAGATTATATCTCCGTTACCACAATTAGGTGAGATTGAGATGTTGAATATTTATAGGATAGTACAGGAGAGTTTAAGTAATATACTGAAACATTCGAAAGCTGATAAGGTGATTCTTACATTTGATAAGGATAAGAACGGTTCTTATGTTATATCAATAGAAGATAATGGGATTGGTTTTGATATCAATAATACATACGAAGGTATGGGAATGACCACAATGCTTGAAAGGACGAAACTACTCGGTGGTAAATTAACGATTAAAAGTCAAAATGAAAAAGGAACTAAAATAATATTGGAGATGCCTTATGAAAACTAGACGTGTATTTTTAGCTGATGATCATAAGATTTTAAGAGAATCTTTAAAACACTATCTCAACCAGGAGGCGATAGTTGATGTTGTTGGGGAAGCTGATAACGGACTTGATGCGTATAATAAAATTATACACCTCAAGCCTGAGATAGCTATTTTAGATATATCTATGCCACAATTAAACGGATTGGATTTATGCAAAAAACTTAAGATTGAAATGCCGGAGCTTAAAGTTATTATACTTACTATGCATAAGTCTGAAGAAATGCTTTATAAGGCCTTAAGTTCAGGAGTTAATGGCTACGTGCTTAAAGATAATGCCTTGGAGGATCTGATTGAAGCTATAAAGACTGTGATAGCCGGGAAAATATTTATATCAGTTGATTTATTGCAGCTGGTTGTAGGTGGATTTGTTAATAATCATATAGATTTTACAGAGCAACTATCTATAAGAGAAAGAGAAATTCTGCAAATGCTTGCTGAGGGAAGTAGTAATAAGAAGATAGCAGAAGCGCTACACCTGAGTGTGAAGACAGTTGAAACCCATAGGGCTAATATAATGAAGAAACTAGGTCTTAGGACTATTGCAGATCTTGTTTTATATGCTGTTAGAAATCATTTAATTCAAGTCTGATACAGTAAATCATCTAAATTATTACAGTTAAATACTGATTGTTATAAGGCTCCTTTAATTCTATAATTTGCAGTAGTATAGATATTGATTGGAGGAGTTTAAATGATTGATACTGGTGATACCGCTCTTGTTTTAATTAGTGCGGCTTTAGTGTGTCTGATGACACCAGGACTAGCTTTCTTTTATGGAGGTTTAGTTAACAGAAAAAATGTTTTAACTATAATGATGCAGAGTTTTATATCTATGGGTGTTGTTACTGCAATATGGTTCCTTGTAGGTTTTAGTTTGGCCTTTGGTCCAGATGTTCATGGGATCATTGGTGGTTTTCAACATATATTTTTAAATGGAGTGGGGTTGGAACCTAGTGCTACCTATGGTGGGACAATTCCATTTGTTACCTTCTATACTTATCAGATGATGTTTGCAATAATTACTCCTGCTTTGATCACTGGGGCTTTTGCTGACAGGGTTAATTTTAAGAGTTATTTGATATTTTTAGTAATTTGGAGCTTGTTGGTATATATTCCATTTACACATTGGATCTGGGGTGGTGGATTCTTACAACAACTTGGTGTAGTCGATTTTGCTGGTGGTATTGTTGTCCATGTTAGTGCAGGGATGGCTGCTTTGGCTTCAGTAATATTCATTGGTAAAAGACAAAGGTGTGATGAAGCTGATCGAACTCCTCATAATATTACTTATGTTGCCTTAGGAACTGCTTTGTTATGGTTTGGCTGGTTTGGTTTTAATGGTGGAAGTGCCTTGCATGCTAATGGAATAGCTGCTGCTGCTTTTGTTAATACTGATATTGCAGGTTCTGTAGCAATGTTAACTTGGTTAATTATTTCCTGGTATAGGGAAAAACGTCCTAGTTTTGTTGGTGCATTGACTGGAGCTGTTGCAGGGCTTGCAACTATAACTCCTGCTGCTGGTTATGTTGAGCCATGGGCTGCATTTTTAATTGGGATAGCTGCTGGTATAATTTGTTATATGGCTATTCATATTAGAATGATTAAGAAATGGGATGATGCTCTAGATGTTTGGGGTGTTCATGGAGTTGGTGGTATTTTAGGATCAATATTAGTAGGTGTATTTGCAGTTGAAAAAATTGGTGGGATTAATGGCTTAATTGGTGGAAATCCAAAGTTATTGTTGGTGCAAATTCTTGCTGTATTATTCACAGCTGCATATGCGTTTATAGTAACCTACTTGATATTGGCTGTTATTAATCGTTTTGTGAAGATTAGAGTTTCACCTGAGGAAGAATTACAAGGTCTAGATTACTGCATTCATAAAGAAGATGCATATAAAATATAACTTAACAATATATATATTAGTATAAAGAAAAAGATGCGTTTTAAACGCATCTTTTTCTGTTTTACTATTCATTAATGCTTATTATTTTCTGTGTAACTGTCTGTATTTAAAATAGTCTATAGCTGGTTTAGGGAAGAGGACATAAGTTAGTAGGTCTTCTTCACTTTCCATATATTCTCCAAGTTCAGCTTTGGCTTTTTCTAACTCAGGCTCTAGCAAATCAGCCGGTCTAACTGATATTGGTTTCTCATTACCTATTATAATCTTCAATATTTCATCACTAATTGGGATTGCTGGTTTTCCATACATTCCTCTGACTAGTTCCTTAGCTTCCCTTGGAACCATTTTGTAGCGCTTACCTAAAAGAACATTTAAGACAGCCTGGCTTCCCACTATTTGACTACTTGGTGTAACAAGTGGTGGAAACCCAAAATCTTCTCGTACTCTTGGTATTTCTTTCAAGACATCATCGAATCGATCAATGGCATTTTGTAACTTCAACTGATGAACAAGGTTTGATAGCATTCCACCTGGTACTTGGTAGATTAAAGCATTAATATCAACTCCAAGAACCTTAGGATCTAAGAGACCACTAGCTAAAGCTTTTTCTCTTAAAGGTCTGAAATATGCTGCTGCCTTATTTAATGAGTCAAGGTTTAGACCGGTATCATATCTTGTTCCCTTAAAGGTAGCTACCATTGGTTCAGTTGAAGGTTGGGATGTACCTTCACCAAAGGGTGAAAGGGCCGTATCTATTATATCAACGCCTGCTTCTACAGCTTTTAAATAGGTTGTAGAACCTAGACCGCTAGTTGCATGGGTGTGGAGTTCCACAGGTACTCCAACTGCTGCTTTTATATCCCTTATTAGCTCATAGGTGTTATAAGGGTCGAGTAGTCCGGCCATATCTTTGATGCAGATGGAATCTGCTCCCATATCTTCTATTTCTCTAGCCAGGCTAACAAAGAGTTCATTGGTATGAACAGGGCTTATGGTGTAACAAATAGCTCCTTGAGCATGTCCTCCATATTTTTTACAGCTATCTATTCCTACTTTAATATTTCTGGTATCATTTAGTGCATCAAATATACGTATTATATCAATGCCGTTTTTTATTGACAAGCGAACAAAACTATCAACAACATCATCGCTATAGTTTCTATAACCGACCAGGTTTTGGCCTCTTAGAAGCATTTGGAGTTTTGTTTTCTTGACATTCTTTCTAATTGTTCTTAGTCTTTCCCATGGGTCTTCATTAAGAAAGCGAAGACTGGCATCAAAAGTAGCACCACCCCACATTTCAAGGGCATGATAACCAACATTATCCAAAGTTTCTAGAATAGGTTCCATTTCTTCAGTTGTCATTCTAGTTGCTATAAGTGATTGGTGTGCATCTCTTAGAATGGTTTCTGTAATCTTTAGTTTAGACATTGTAGTATCCTCGTTTTCTGGTTATATTATCATTCATGATTATTTTTAACTACAATAGTATAATATCATTATTTATATAGTATGTATATTATGTAAATCTGATTGTATTTTCTTTATTTTCAATTCATGTAATTTATAAGACTAAATATAATATTACTTATTAATAAATAATACTTTATTTTTTTAAAAATTGTTGTTATAATACAATAGATATTGACTTAACAACAATGACCTCCATAGTTGTTTATTTTAAGAAAACACTAGAAGCAATTAGATTTTTTATCTGATTGCTTCTTGTTTTGTAAATAACATTGACACTAAATTTATATTTGATACAATTTAATAAAGTTTAGAATAAATTTAGTGTGAAATATCAGGAGGATATGAAATGTTAAATAACTTTGTTAAGATGTCTGTGAAGATTTCAGTTGCTGTTACTTTTATTTTAATGGTAGTAGTAAATGCATTAGCTAATATTTTACCCATAAACGGGATTGGGACAGGAGCAGTATCTGATTTTTATCAGAACCTTTTTGCACCAGCAGGAATTACTTTTTCAATCTGGGGTATAATTTATTTGCTGTTAGCTGCTTATACTCTATATCAAATAGGTTATTTTCAGGATAAGAAATCTGAATCTAAGGGTAAGCTGATGGATAAAGTTGGTATTATCTTTTCATTATCATCAATTGCTAATACTATTTGGATTTTTACTTGGCATTATAGGAATATTCCATTTTCTATGTTATTGATGTTGGTTATTTTGGGTTGTTTAATTTATATTAATAGATTGATTATTGGGGCTGAACTTGATCCAAGAGAAAAGATGTTCATTTCCTTGCCTTTTAGTGTATATTTTGGGTGGATAACAGTTGCTACGATTGCTAATGCTACGATTCTTTTAGTTAGTCTTGGCTTTGATGGTTTTGGTTTATCTGAACCTGTCTGGACTGTTATTATTTTGTTGGTTGGCTTATTGATTGGTATTGTAACTTTGTTAATAAATCGGGATTATGCTTATGGGCTTGTACTAATTTGGGCATATTTGGGAATTCTTATTAAGCATACTGCTACTGATGGCTTTGCTTATAGTTATTTTTCAGTCATAAATACTTTAGTGATTTGTGTGTTTATTTTGGTGTTAGCTGAAATTTATATCTTATTTGGTAATAATACAAAAGTGAAATAGAGGGGTCAAATGAAATATTATATTATAGATGCTTTTGCTGATAAGGTTTTTAGTGGCAATCCTGCTGGAGTTTGTGTTGTAGATAAACCTTTGAGTCTAGCTTTGATGCAAAGTATTGCAGAAGAAAACAATCTTTCGGAAACTGCTTTTGTTTTAAGGCAGAGTTTAGGTAATTATGATTTGAAGTGGTTTACTCCTAAAAGTGAGATTAATCTTTGTGGGCATGCAACTTTGGCTACTGCTTTTGTGGTTAGTAATTTTATTGATGTTGGTATAGAGGTTATGGAGTTTAGTACTTTGAGTGGAGTTCTGAGAGTTAATAGGAATGATGATGAGTATGTGATGAATTTTCCTGCTATTATGCCAAAGATGATTGAAGAACCTAAGGGTTTGGAATTAGCTTTAGGGGTTGTTCCTTCTGAAACTTGGCTTGACCGAGATTTAGTAGTTCGTGTCAAGGATGCATCTGTTGTTAAATCCTTGGAACCGGATTTTCAGAGGTTGAGTTTATTGGAGGAGGGTCTTGGGGTTATTGTTACAGCTGAAGGTGAGGATTGTGATTTTGTATCAAGGTGTTTTTATCCTAAGTTAGGGGTTAATGAGGACCCTGTAACTGGCTCTGCTCATAGCTTTCTAGCTCCTTTATGGGGTAGTAAGCTAGGTAAGAGGGTGCTTGTAGGTAGGCAATTGTCCAATCGTGGTGGAGTAGTAAATTGTGAAATTGTTGGAGATAGAGTTAATTTAAGTGGTAAAGGTGTTTTATATCTTCAAGGATATTTAGCAATTGATTAAAATTTAGCAATTTGAATGTATTTAAGTGATTATTAACTATTTTGGAGGTCAGATGGAAAAGTACATAAGTCCTATTTTAGAAAATATTAGAAATGCTAATTATGAAGCTGAATTATTGTTAATTAGTAATCATGCCTTAGATTATATTAAAGGAATAGATAAAAGAAGTGTATATCCAGAAAGGAAGGATATTGAAGCTCTATCAAATTTTGATAAAAAACTAGCTAAAGAACCTGCTTTAAATAAGGAGATAATAAACTTACTAGTGGATTACGGGTCTAAGGGCACGGTTGCACAAACAGGTAGTAGGTATTTTGGGTTTGTTACTGGGGGTCTTTTGCCTTCAGCATTATATGGAAGATTAATTGCTGATATTTGGGATCAGAATTCTGCAATGTATATTTCATCTCCAACAGTGGCTAAGATTGAGGAAGTGTGTGAAAAATGGTTGGTTGAATTATTTTCGTTTCCTCAAGATACAGCAGCGGGCTTTGTTAGTGGTAGTGCAAGTGCAATGTTATGTGCACTTACTACTGGTAGAAATTTCTTGTTGAATAGATTAGGTTGGGATGTTAATAAAAAAGGGCTATTTGGGGCACCTGATATAAAGGTTGTTGTCGGTGAAGGTGCTCATTCTACTGTATGGAAGGCTCTATCTATTATTGGGTTTGGTAGTGATTTAGTAATCAAAGTTCCAATGGATAGTGAAGGTAGAATAAGGGTGGATCTGATGCCAAAGTTGGATTCTAGAACAATGATAATTCTTCAGGCTGGGAATGTTAATACTGGAGCTTTCGATTGTTTTGAGAAAGTTTGTTCCATTGCTAAGGAAGCTGGTGCTTGGGTACATATAGATGGTGCTTTTGGTTTATGGGCTCAGGTGAATCCAGAAATGGCAAAATTGACTAAAGGAATTGAGCTGGCAGATTCATGGAATTTTGATGCTCATAAAACTTTGAATGCACCATATGATAGTGGTGTTGTGATGTGTAAGGATAGGTCTGCTTTATTGAATGCGATGCAAATGTCTGGAGATTATATTGTTGCTGGAGCAAATCGTGATGGTATGTTCTATACTCATGAAATGTCTAGAAGGGCAAGGGTTATAGATATTTGGGCGGCTTTAATGGGTCTTGGTTCTTTAGGTGTTGCTGAGATGGTTCAGGAACTGCATATAAAAGCTAGATATTTTGCTGAGGGTTTATCAGCAGAAGGATTTGAAATACTAAATGAAGTTGTTTTTAATCAAGTGCTTGTGTATTACAAGGAGGATAAATTGACTTTAGAATTAATGAAGCAATTACAATCTTCTGGGGTAATGTGGGTAGGTGGTTCTACTTGGCAAGGTAAAAGAGTAATTAGAATAAGTGTTTCATCTTATAGGATTACCTATAATGATATTGATATTTGTATTAAAGAGTTTGTGAAACAAGTTGTTAATTTGTAGATTGTTTGTGAAAACTAGCTGAATTATTTAAATTTAGATAGACATATTACGTGGTATGATGATAGTATATGAGATAGGTGGCTTTTAGGGAAAAAGAAAAGCTCCAAGGGAGTAATTAATTGATAAATTGGTTAAAATATAAATTTAATTGGTATGTTTCTTCTCCTAGTGAAGAAGAGTATGAAGATTGTATCAAAGACTTGATAGTTCATAAAGATGTTGGTTCTATGAGGGATTTTATGCAGCACGGGGATACTAATACCCTCGAACATTGTCTTAATGTTTCGTATTATAGTTATCGTATGTGTAAGAATTTTGGATTAGATTTTAGAGCAGCTGCCAGGGGTGGTTTGTTACATGATTTTTTTCTATATGACTGGCATGAGGGTAAGGACTATAAAGGTCTTCATGGGTTAATGCATCCTAAAATCGCCTTAAATAATGCTGAAGCAAGATTTGAGCTAAGCGATAAGGAACGGGATATTATTAAGAAGCACATGTGGCCTGTGACCATAAAATTACCAAGGTTCAAAGAGTCTTTTGTAGTTATGATGATGGATAAGTATTGTGCATTAGAGGAAGTAGTTGCTAGAGCGCAAAAACTTACTAGAAGACTTAAGATGTTATTTGTGAATTAGAATTAATATGTTTTTTTAATGATCATCATTTGTTGATGGTCATTTTTATTATCATAATTAATCTTGTATAAAAGATATTATGTGGCTATAATTTAATTAAGTTTTATAAAGGAGGTAGTGTTATGAGTATTCCTATTATTTTTGGTCAGCCTATTCATGTTTGGTTTGGTATGGTTTTGTTTTTAATGTTGATATTGCAGGTTCTTATTGCTAAGAAATTGGTTCCTATTCCTTTTAAATGGCATCGTGTTTTGGGGTATCTGATACTTATCTCAGCTTTTTTTCATGGGTTAGTTGGTGTAGGTTTGAATTTTGGTTTTTTAAGCTTAGGCTAAAGGTGACATTATGAAATTAATGAGTTCTATGAAGATATTGTTTTTGTTTTGTTTAGTAACGCTCGGTTTGGGTGTGATGCTTGCTGGGTGTGATAGTAGTGACGGGGAAGTTGCGGTTGTTGTTGAAAATCAGGTTTTAATCAAAGACTTTAAGTTTTTACCACAAGTTATTACTGTTGAAATAGGGACGACGGTTACTTGGGTTAATGAGGATAGTGCTGTTCATACTGTTGAAGGTTCAGGGATTGATAGTGGTAATTTGAGTAAGGGTGATGAGTTTACTTTTACTTTTGATAAGGCTGGTGTTTATGAATATATTTGTGGTCCTCATCCTTATATGACTGGTTCAGTTATTGTAGAATAGCTTATTTGTCTTAAGGCTAAAGGTTTAAACGCTTGACATACTGGGTGATAATGACGTGTATAATGTTTATTTTGATTGGATGTTAGATGATGAGAGTTTTTATTGCCTTGGAGTTACCTTCGTCAGTTAAGGATTGTTTGGTGACTTATCAGTCTGAAATTAAGGCTTTGTATCCTGTTGGAAATTATTCTTTTTGGGATAATTTTCATGTTACTTTGAAGTTTATTGGTGAGGTTGGTGATGATGATCTTTCTGGTATTAAGTCATGTATGGATCAGGTTGCTGCTGATTTTGAAGAGTTTGAGGTTAGACTTGGTGGTTTTGGTTTATTCAGGAAGGGAAGTAGGGGTGTTGTTTGGTCCAAGGTTCTTGATAATCGCCTTTTGTATAGGTTGGGTAATGATCTTGAGGTGTGCTTGCTGAGAGGTGGTTATGTGAGGGAGGATAGGTCTTTTAGACCTCATGTTACTTTGGGTAGGAATGTTTTGTGCGGTGAGTCTGGTTTTTCTAATATTGTTTGTGATATTATTAGTTTCAGTGTTGGTTCTATTTGTTTGATGGAGAGTAGGAGGGTTGATGGTGTTATGATGTATGTTCCTATTTATCGGGTGTTTTTTGGTGGTATGCGAGATTAACTCAGCGGTAGAGTGCCTGCTTGACGTGCAGGTGGTCGTGGGTTCAAGTCCCTCATCTCGCACCAGTTTTTTTGGGGGTTTAGCTCAGTTGGGAGAGCGCTTGGCTGGCAGCCAAGAGGTCAGGGGTTCAAGTCTCCTAATCTCCACCATTTTAGGAGTCTGTATTATCTTTTGATATTCAGGCTCTTTTTTGTTACAAATTATTAATGTCAACCTAATATTATCAATTTGGTTGACAAATATGTCTGGGATATAGTAATATTCCTTCTAGAGGTGAAATATGGGTATAAAAGATCAGTTGTTAGATATCTTAGAACACAATAGAGAACATTACATATCAGGACAAGAACTAGCCGAAAGATTGTCTGTATCAAGAAATGCCATTTGGAAAAACATCAAGAAACTCCAAGAAGAAGGACATAGCATCATAGGCATAAATAACAAAGGATACCGTCTTGATATACTAAGTGACATGATAACAAAACAAGGCATCAGAATGTACCTGTTACCTCAAAATGATAAGTACAACATCCTAGTCTATGATACCGTTGACTCTACCAATAACTATGGTAAGAAGCTAATTAGTAATGGCAGCAAGGAAGAGACCATAATCATCGCCAATGAACAAACCAAAGGCCGTGGCAGAATGGGGCGAGAATTCTTTTCTCCAGCTAATACAGGGGTATATATGAGTTTTGTAATATTTCCTAATAGACATGTTAGTTTACTTGGAACTTTAACTACTAAAGTTTGTGTGGCTATTTGTAGAGTTATTGAAACGATTAAAGACTGTAAGGCAGAAATCAAGTGGGTTAATGATATCTATGTTGATAAGAAAAAGGTCTGTGGGATATTAACTGAAGCTGTAACAGACTTTGAAAGTGGAACTGTGGAAGCTATTGTTATTGGAATTGGCTTGAATGTTAGTACTAATAGTAGAGATTTTCCTGATGAGTTGTCATTGGTAGCTGGTTCTATTAATCCTTTAAGTGTTAGTAGGAATGCTATTGTTGCTAAAATTATTAATGAAGTAATGGCAATCTATATTGATGGTGATGACAAGTTATTAATGGAGGAGTATAGAGGGCGTTGTTTCTTAATCGACAAGGAGATTACTTATTACAGAAATGGAGTATCTTGTACAGGTAAGGCTGTTGATATAAATGAGATGGGGAATTTGGTTATTGAAAAAGAAAATGGTGAAATAGATATTTTGAATTCAGGTGAAGTTACTTTAAGTGGTTCTTAGAAGGAGGATTTATGAAATTAAAAGATTTGATTAAAACGTCTTTGTTTGTTGTATTGATGATTGTGGGGGCTTTTATAAATGTTAGTTTTGGCTCTCCGATTCCTTATACCTTACAAACTTTGTTTGTTCTTATGTCTGGTATTGTTCTTGGTGTAAAGTATGGTCCATTGTCTCAAGTGGTGTATATTCTTCTAGGACTATTTGGCTTGCCTATTTTTACTCAAGGCAGGGGTGGTTTTGGAGCTTTAATGAGTCCAACCTTTGGGTTTCTATTAGGTTTTATACTTGGGGCATATATTACAGCTCTATTGTTTAAAAAACTTGCTATCAAGAATAATTATGTTAGAGGTGTAGTGAGTGCTATTATTGGGGCAGCTGTTATTTATATTCCTGGTATCCTATATTTTTATGTGCTTCAGAATGCTATTATTGGCAAGGCAATGAGTTTATTGACTATTAGCGGGTTTATGGTACCATTTTTCATTCCTGATATTATGAAGGCTATTGTAGCTGGTCTATTAGGGGTTCTTATTAGACAAGCTTTGTTAAATAGGAATCTAGTAGAGTCATTAGAAAATAACAAATAGCATTTGAAAGTTAATATATAAGAACTTCTTTTAAGAAATGAATATAAATAAAAAAATGGACCTACCTTATGGTTGGTCCATTTTTACTACTTTAAAGCGTAGTACTGTTTTTAATTTGGATGCTTCGGTCTTTCTAGGATCTGAAAGGTATATTTCCCTGTGTTTAAGGGAAGTTCTTTCATAACTTTTTTCTTTACAGTATTGTTTCATCTTTTCAAAACTTGCTGGTTCATCATCATAACTACCTATGTGAAGCATTTGACAACATAAACCCTCATCTATAGTTTTAAAGTGAAGTTTGTCCAAATATGGATTTGGCTTCTTTTTTTTGGTTTCTGTTAGGAATCTATCAAATAAATTATTATCAAGAAAATCAGGTTGTCTGATCATGATCGAATATGCATAATTGCTTTTATCTGTTGAAGATTTACTCTTGTCTACCAAGTCCCAGACACCTTCAAGAGGGAATACCGTATAGTCATAAAAATCTGTAGGAACATCCTTGCTTTTATAGGACATTTTTACAGCATAGCTAAAACTATATAGAGCAGTAGTTGCCTGGGTAAATTCATCACTATTAGGGTCTCCTTCACCGTCAATTACAGTAAAGTTAATAGGTGGTATTTCAATTATTGTTGGGTTGGTTGTTGGCAGATACTGGTCCTTGTAGGCTTTTTTATATTCTAGTTTTTCCATTATACTACTCCCAGTATTATTTGATGTCTATATTTGTTCCTTTTTCTTGTCTATTTTTCTTATAGTTAGTTATCAATATTACAGCAAATTGTACTATTACTCCTAAGATAATACCTATGGAAAGCATGAACAGATAGGAGATAATACTTACTAAATCACTCCAACCTTCTGCTGTTCTAAATATGGTTACGGACATCATGTATATTATTCCGAGGATATTGAAAACAAATGCAGTTTTGAAGTATGCTTTCAAGCCTAATAGACCACCAAGTCCAATTGTTAGTGAAACGGCCAGTGATAGCAGGGCGAAGCCACTAATATTGTCTATACTTATGCTGAGATCTAATATTGTAGTAACGATGAACATTGAAACAAAGGTTAATAAGAAAAGGGCGACTAGAATATAGATCCATTTTATTGAGTACTTTTCTGGTAGTTTAAGCATGATTTGCAACCTCATTTCTATTATGTATTTGTTAAAATTATATCATAAAAAATAGTTTAAACCATGATTTGGAGGCAGGTCATTTATCGGTGTAAATTAATAGTTAATATGATATTATATATTCACATACTTTTATAGGAGGAAACATAGTTATGATTCAATATATATTAAAACATGAAGCATATATTAGAAGCCTTTTAGATTCTACTGAAGAGCAGGATTGGGATAAGATTAGAAAATATCATAAACTGCAGATTATGTTTATGCAGCATGAGCGGCTGGTTCATATGCTGGTTACATTGTTTTTTGGTTTTATGTTGGCATTTGTTTTGTTTATGGCTTTGTTTTTAGAATTGGCTGTTTTGTTTTTGTTGGTATTTTTTATTGGTGTTTTGGAGATTTTCTATTTGGTTCATTTGTATAGGCTGGAAACTGGGGTGCAAAGATGGTATGGGCTTTATAGGGATATTATGAATAGATTAGGTTAGTGAAGGGTGGATGTTTTGAGTAGGATTGTTGTTTTTGATGTTGAGACACCGAATTTTAATAATGATAGGATTTGTTCTATTGGTATTGCCATAATAGAAAATGGTAGGGTCATTAGTAGTGATAATTATTTGGTGAATCCTGAATGTGGTTTTGATTATAGGAATATTAATATACATGGAATAAGACCAGAGGATGTTGTGGATGCTCCTAGTTTTCCTGTTATTTGGAAAATGATTAGGGAGGATTTTTTGGCTAATCTTCTGGTGGCTCATAATGCTATTTTTGATTTAGGTGTACTTAAGAAGACTCTTTATTATTATGGTTTTGAGGAGTCTTTGGTTTATTATGTTGATACTTTAAGGATTGCTAGGGCAATGTTGAAGTGTACTGTTAATCATAAGTTGCCAACTCTTTGTGGTCATTATGATATTGAACTTAATCATCATGATTCTGGTAGTGACAGTAATGCTTGTGCTGAGTTGTTGTTGAATTTGATCAATGAAGGTGCTGTGCTTGATAAATATATTAAGGAATATAGTTTGCTATAAGTTTTTAACCAGTGCAACATAACTATGACCATTAGCTGGTAAGTTATATAAAAATGAATAACCAAGTCTTTCATAGAGTAATCTTGCTTTTGGATTAGTAAAATCAACAAGTAAAGAAATAACCTTAAAGCCCATGTATTTAGCATTCTTTTCCATTGCTTCAATTAAAAGAGTAGCATAACCCTTCCCACGATAGTTTTTATCGATAGCTAAATGATCGATATAGTAGGTACCTTGTGGTGCCTCTTTGTCATTTAGGAGCCTACTTTCTAGCTTGCTTTTAATATGCCATGAAAACTTCTTTGATAGCTCTATAGTGTTAAAGGTAAGATCATCAATAATATTTTCTGGATAAGCAGAACCTACACCTATAATATTACCCTCTTCTTCAATAACAAGTGCATACTGATAGCTAAATCTATTCTCCTCCTCAGTAACCAGAACTGCTAGTCTTTCTATAGCTTCATTTGCTGAATCAGCACCTGTGAAATGTAGAGACAAGTCTTCAATTGCTGAATATATTAAAGGTGCAAGAGTGTTAGCATCTTTTTTTAGTGCTGGTCTAATGGTGATTGACATAATTTCTTCTCCCATATTAATTAATTATATTGCTCTTTTTTGTAAATTTTATCATTTAAAGCTTTAGCTTTCAATATTATTTACTTTTTAGACTAGAAGAAATAGAATACTATTAATCGATAATGAGTTTAAGGAGGAACAACATGTTGACTCAAGATGAACAAATCATGCAAAAAGCTATAGAAATAGCTATCTTATCAGGGAAGAAAGGTCATAATACCTTTGGGGCAGTGCTTGTCCATGATGGAAAGATACTAGAAGAAGGAGAAAGTACAGCAAGTAATCCAATAGGAGCTTTTGGTCATGCAGAATTCAACCTCGTCCATAATTGTGTAGGAAAATATGCTGACGAATTCTTATCTGAGTGTGTTGTTTATACCAGTACCTCACCTTGTGTAAGATGTTTAATGGCTATAGCCTCATTAGGTGTCAAGAAGATTTTCTATAGTGTTTCCAATGAGAAGTTTAGTTTAATACAACCATATAAGACAATACTGATAGATTATCCAGCTGTTTTAAAGAAAATGGGAGTAGATATGGAAATGATCGGCCCTATATTAGAAGATGAAGGGATGAAAGTATACTCCTATCGTTACGGTAAATACCAACCAATGGAGGAAATATTAGAAGAAAGTGCAAAGTTAAGAGAAATGGAAGCCTAAATACAAAACTAAGGAAGTATTCCTTCCTTAGTTTTTTTGGTTATTTATTTTATTTATTTGGTTTATTTATTTTATTAATATAAAATTACTACACGTTCTGTTGCATATTGGTAGGGATAGATTTCAATAATAACCTCAGGAACTAAAACCTCTACTCTATCACCAATTTCTAAATCATCAAAATTAAGTCCCTTAGTATTTTTTGAATCTGTAATAATTGTCTTCTCATCTATAGTTACATAAGCCTTATATACATCCTGTTCAATAAAAATTGTACCAAAGTTACCCTTAGCTTCTATCTCGCTAATAGTACCTATTTGTGTTGTCTTGAGAGAAGGGATATCATTTTTTGGAGCTTTATTCACTATTAGGTAAAAAATAGTTACACCTACAAACAGCAAGATAAAAAACAAAATTATAGCTAAAAAAATATTTTTCTTAATCATCACAAAACCCCCTATTTCAAGTTTTTATGGTTTAAGTATAACATAAATAATTAATTGATAAAAACCAGATGATTTATGCTAAAATTAAAACAGTTGAAAAATGAAGATAGATGGAGGCCACAATGAGTAAAATAGAAACAAAATGCATAATAGAAGGCTGGAAACCAAAAAACGGAGAGCCAAGACAACTACCAATATACCAAAGCACTACCTTTCAATATGATAATAGCGACGAAATGGGGAAGCTATTTGACCTAGAAGCAGCAGGCTACTTCTACACCAGATTACAAAATCCGACCAACGACGCAGTAGCAGCAAAGATATGTTCACTAGAAGGTGGGGCAGCAGCAATGCTAACCTCCTCTGGACAAGCAGCCAACTTCTATGCAGTTTTTAATATCTGTGAAGCTGGGGATCACTTCATTGCCTCCACTTCAATATATGGCGGAACATACAACCTATTCAATGTAACAATGAGAAAAATGGGAATAGAATGCACCTTTGTAGACCAAAATCTATCAGAAGATGAACTCGGTAAATATTTCAAACCAAATACCAAACTACTATTTGGAGAAACTATTACTAACCCAACAGTAAAAATACTTGATTTGGAAAAATTTGCCAGGGTTGCCCATAATCATGGAGTCCCACTTATCATAGACAACACTTTTGCAACACCAGTTAACTGCCGACCTTTTGAATGGGGTGTTGATATTGTTACCCATTCAACAACAAAATACATGGATGGCCATGGTGTTGGAGTAGGGGGTTGTATAGTTGATAGTGGTAACTTTGACTGGTTAGCACATAAAGAGAATTATCCTGGTTTGACTACTCCTGATGATTCCTATCATGGAATCATCTATGCAGAAAAATTTGGAAAAGGAGCCTATATTACTAAAGCCACTGCTCAACTTATGAGAGACTTTGGTTCTATCCAATCACCACAAAATGCTTTCTATTTAAATGTTGGACTTGAAACACTTCCTTTAAGGGTAGAAAGACATTGTCAAAATGCCTTAACTATAGCCAAGTATTTAGATAAGAATGAAAATGTTACCTGGGTAAATTATGCAGATCTACCAAGTAGCAATGATTATGAACTAGTAAAGAAATACCTGCCAAATGGAACTTGTGGTGTTGTATCCTTTGGAATAAAAGGAGACAGAGAAAGATCGGTAAAATTTATGGATAGTCTTAAACTTGTTTCCATAGCTACCCATGTTGCTGATAGTCGCACTTGTATGTTACACCCAGCGAGTCATACTCATAGACAACTTTCAGAAGAACAATTACGTGAATCCGGGGTTGCACCAGATTTGATTAGACTTTCAGTGGGAATAGAAAATGTTGATGATTTACTTGCAGATTTAGAACAAGCATTTAACTCTTTATAGGGATAATACAAACCAAAGGAAGTGGTTACATGTCAAAGACCATGCTTCAATTTTATATAAACTTAGCAAAAGAGGGAACTTCTGAATCAATAGCTAGAATAATGGCTGATTTAACTTTAAAAACACCAATAGTTGAGACTAAATTTATTGACTTTGCTTTAAGTCATGTTACAAGTGAAGAGGGACTTTCAGTAATGGAATTTTACCTGTTCAATGGAACGCAGATACAACGCAACTATGCTACCTTGTTCTTTGCTAGACTTGGTGAATACCTGATTATTAGAAAAGCCTACGATATGGGACTAATAGATAGAAGACAAGCCTTTTCAAGATAAATAAACACCTCTATAAATAATATTGTTTATAGAGGTGTATTTTTATGAAATATAGTATAATAAATATATTAAGATAAATAAAATTTGAGGTCAAAGAAAGATGGAATCAGAAATGATCAAGGTTGAAACCTACATTCCCGAGAGTCATGTTGATAAACTAAGGGACAAGCTTAACCAAATAGAAGCACTAACTATAGATGATATCTATGATAACTGTATAACCACCTCAAAAGTCACCAGCTACTGGAGACCACTTGAAGGTGCCAATCCTTTTTTAGGAGAGATAGGTGTTATATCTATGGAAGAAGAAGTGAAAGTAGAGTTCTGCTGCAATAGGGATAAAATGGAGCAGGTAGTAAAGATAATTAAAGAAGTACATCCCTATGAAAAACCAGTGATTATTATAATCCCTTTAGTAAGAATGGAGTAATAAAATGAAATATATATACAATCAAGAAAATAAAGAATTAATAGATAAACTTAATAAATATAAATTAAACAAGTTGGATGAAAAACAACTAATAGATAAATTCCTAAAAGACAATAAAATAACAGCCTTGAAATGTTTGCTTGATACATATGAAACAGATATCTTGCAAACTAAGTTCAAAAAAACATATATTAAAACAATAATAGCAATAATACTTTTAACTTTAGCGGTAATAGTTATTGGTATTTATTCATATAATTTTTTAATTTTAGGAATTGCTGATGGTCTAGAGACTAATGAAAAAATAAAATTTGCCCTACTAGCTCTCTTATTTCATATTGTATTATTAGCAATTTTCATATTTACTTTCAATATTGATATTATCTTAAAAAAGAATATCCTTAATAAATTAAGGAACAATTTGCTTAACCAGTGATATAATCAATTTATAGGAGAAATATTAGTTTAATGGGGGAAAAATATGATTTACTCAAGAATTAAAAAGATTTATTTAATAGCAATAATTGTGTTATTAGGATTTTTAATAATTAATAGTTCAGGCTTAAATGCTGAAAATATTGAGCTGATAGATAATCAAGCTCCTAGTATGCCTACCATAATGACTAATCCTTCATATGTAGCAGACAGTTGGTCAAACAAAGTTACTGTTATTACAGCAACGGGATCAACAGATGACGTGACCGCTAATGATGATCTAATATACGAGGTTTCATTAGATGGAACCGCATACACTGTAGGCAATAGTGTAACCCTTACTCAATCTGGTAATTATACAGTGTATTTTAAAGTCACTGATGAAGCTGGCAATAGTGCTATAGCCAATAAAAATATCAAGTTAGATCTGATTGTACCTGGAGATCCATATATAACAATGACTTCAGGAGATATTGTTTATGTCAGCAATACTTGGATCAATAAGGCTGTTAATATAAAAATATATGGAGCTGTTGATTTAGGAGGAAGCAATCTAGCAGGCTATCAATATAAGATAGGAGAAGGAGCCTGGACAAATGGAGATGAATATAACTTTAATACATCAGGGGACTATCTACTATATTTCAGATCCATTGATAATGCAGGGAATGTTTCAGCCACTAGTCTTAGAAATATAAAAGTTGACTTAGAAGGACCTAGAGCATTTACACTACAAACTAATATTTCTACAATCGACAGTATCTATATTACCGGAACAACAGTAGATGATTTATCCGGCATGGCAACAGTAGCCTATAGAGTCCATGACGGCAGAGTATGGTCAAGCTGGAGATCGGCAGTTGAAGACTGGTTAACAGGTTATGCTAGAGGGCAACAAGTTACAATAAAAGTTGAAGCTAGAGATAATGCAGGAAATATAACAGCAAGTCAAACAACAGTGAAAACACTTACTAATACAATACCAGTTGCTATAAAAGATACTTTTACTATAAAATCAAATGTCGGTAAAATCTCCTTGGAGTTACTTAAAAATGACTATGATGATGACAATGGAGACAGTATAAAGATAGTTGCAATATCAGAACTTTCCAATCTTCTTGCAGGAAAACTATATTTAGAGAATGGAAATGTATCTTTTGAACCAGCCAAGAATTTTGGTGGCAATGTTTCATTCGAATATACTTTAGAAGATGGATATGGGGGCAAGAGTACAGGAATTGTAGAAATAGTGGTCACTGCAGTAGAACAGATAATAGAAGAACCTATTAAGGAAGAAAGAAAATTTTTCTCTGAACCAATATTTTCTGATATATGTATAAAAGGCTTAATTGCAGGATCATTACTATTGTTGATAAATTATATAATTCACAGGTCATTTTTCAATGAAAAACCAATAAGGATTATACTCCAAATTACCACTGCTGTTATTGTATTTCCTTTATTGTGTCTTTTAAGAATTTCTTTAGGTTATGTATTTTCCCTTTCGATAATGGTAGTATTTATTATAACTAGTTACTTATATGCTGCCTGGGGAAAAAGTAAAAAAAATAGATAGAGGACAGTGTTATGACAGATATATATTTAGTAACTGGTGCAGCAGGGCATCTTGGAAATACAATAGTCAGAAAACTACTGGAAAGAGGAGAGGCTACTAGAGTATTACTATTACCAAATGAAAAAATGCCATTTGAAGGAGAGTTTGAAGTCTTTTATGGGGATGTTAGAGATAGAGATAGTTTAAGCAAATTTATGGAAGTTAATCCAGATAATAATATTATTGTAATCCATTGTGCAGGAATTGTATCCATAGCTTCTAAATATAAGCAGATTGTTTATGAAACTAATGTTCAAGGTACTCAGAATATGGTTGAAGTAGCAATAGAGAAAAAGGTGAATAAGTTTGTATATGTTAGTTCTGTACATGCTATCACAGAAAAGCCTAAAGGAGAGATAATTGAAGAAATTAGTGAATTCAATCCTGAATTAGTTGTTGGCGCCTATGCTAAAACCAAGGCAGAAGCGACAAAATATGTTTTAGAAAGTGTTCATAGAGGCTTAAACGCAATTATAGTTCATCCCTCAGGAATTTGTGGGCCTTATGATTACGGAAATGGTCATTCTACAACTTTAATAATGGACTATTATAATAGAAAGTTAACATCAGCAATTGGTGGAGGATATGATTTTGTTGATGTTAGGGATGTAGCTGATGGTATAATAGCAAGTTGTAAAAAAGGCAGAATAGGAGAATGTTATATACTGTCAAATAAGTATATAACTGCTCTTGAGTTACTACGACTACTTCATGAAATTACTGGACATAAGGAAATTAAACGTGTTTTGCCGTTATGGTTTGTGAAAGTGACAGCAAAGTTTGCTGAACTGTATTATAAGATACTTAAACAAGCTCCTTTATTTACTGAATATTCTATATATACACTAAATTCTAATAGCTTATTTTCACATGATAAGGCTTCAAAAGAGTTAGCATATAAAACAAGGGACTTTAAAGAGACCTTGAAGGATACAGTTGAATGGTTGGTTAGCCAAGGGAAAATAAAATAATGGAGGGTTGTATTGTGGAAGAAAATAAAAATATCGAAAAAGAAATTGAAGAGGCCATTGAAGAATTTGTTGATGAGACAAAAAAAGTAAATTGCAAAGGAGAAAACAAAGCTATGAATGCAAGTTCTAATGCATCTGGAGGTGCGGTTTATTGTCTAGGAATAATTGGAGCAGCAATATATTTCATATCTAATGCAGCTGGATTTTGGATGGGAGTATTAGGCTTCTTAAAAGCTATAGTCTGGCCAGCAATACTAGTATTTGAAATGCTGAAATATTTAGGTATATAAGATTGCTAAAAAGAAATGCTAATTAAATATGATGATAAAAACCATCCTAATGATGGTTTTTATTTATAATTATAAAATTTATTGACTAATGAGTTCTATAATTATATAATTATAGAAAAATCAGGAGGCGATGTATGTTATGGAAAATGTAGATTTATTAGTTATTAACGGGACAATAATTACAATGGATACTGACAGGAGAATTCTTAAAGAACATGGTATGGCTATTCAAGGTGATTCGATTATAGAGATTAGTAGATCAGATGAATTGTTAAAAAAGTATGATGGAAAAAAAGTTATAAATGCAAAAGGAAAGTATATATTTCCGGGGATGATTAATACCCATAATCATCTCTTCCAAGTATTATTTAAGGGCATAGGCAAGGAAAAAGCCTTAATAAAATGGCTGGAAGATGCCATACAAAAGCCATTTTTCAACATAACCAAAGAAGACATATACTTAGCTACTATGGTTGGCTGTGTAGAACAAATTAAGTCTGGAGTTACAACTGTATTGGACTACCAGTATGCACATGGACAACCATTCTTAAATGATGCTGTATGCCAGGCAATGGAGGATATTGGGATAAGAGGTATAGTTGCAAGAGGCTATACTAATTCTACTGATTTCCCAAAATACACAGGTAAAGAAATTATAGAAACTGAAGAAGATTTCTTAAACGATGTAAGAAGACTCCATCAGAAATACAAGGATAGTCCTACAATTGATATTGCCCTGGCACCAGGAATAATCTGGGTAATGTCTGAAGAAGGGTTTGAAAAATGTGCAGATCTGGCTAAGGAATTGGATACTTTTAACACTATTCATACGTTAGAGACTGAAGAAGATAATGAATATTCGTTGGCAGAACATGGAATGTCAACTATTGACTTCTATGAAAAAACAGGTATACTATCATCTAAATTTTTAGCTGTGCACTGCGCA
>JBGSJN010000130.1:0-13499 GCA_041741995.1 Bacillota bacterium | reverse complement strand
TGTTAATAATCCCCTTTCAAGAGTTTGTTTACTCTATTATTTCCTTTATCACATGATATGTAATCGATTTCATGATTAGGCTTACAAATAGCACAAGCATTATACTTGCGCTTATTATGTATGACTTTTTATATTTTTAATCGACTTATGTCTTAAGTATACTATTTATTATCATTGTGCAATAGTTCACAAGTCATACCTAGAATATGATACAATACTATTATATTGATGTCAATACCTATATGTAAGTATAACTAAATTTGATGTAATCATAACAATTATATGTGTTTTCATTATGTATTATTTAATATTTATTGTCATTATTATATCCCTTACAATTCTAATATGGTATAAATATAATTTTCTTCTCTATGATATAATTATGCTAACCAATAAGCTTATGGAAGAGGTGAGACTAATTGATACATCAACTTGGATAGCCATCTACTTACCACTATTAATAATATTTTTAGTCGTAATACCCAATCAACAAAAATTTCAAAAATTAATCATAAAAAAAATTAAAAAAAGAAAGGGTGTAATAACCATGACTAATGAAATAATCAAAAAATACATAGGAACAAATTGTAAGATTTCCACAGGTTCTTATGGCACCAATATAATAGGAACAATATTAGAAATAAATGAAAACTGGATTGAAGTACAAACTAAAAAAGGCAAGGAACTAATAAATTCTGACTTTGTTCAAAATATTAAAGTAAAATAACAAAATACAATCAAGATAAATAATTATAAAAGCCTTGAACTGCTAAAGCTTAGTAGTTCAAGGCTTTTTTTGTTACATCTATAAATATAGTTTATTGTGAAACAAGCTCTTTTTCCCAGCTTTCAATAAGCTTATCAATTCCAGGTACTCCTGCCTCACCTAAGGTGCGTTTTTCCACTGCAAGGAAGTGTTCATATATTTTCTCTTCCTGTTCTCTGGTGATTCTTTTGTCAATTGCTGGAAATAGTTCCTCATTTTCATTATGAATATGTTCTAAAAGCAATTTACGATATTTTGCTGCAGCTGTTGCTGCTTCTTGCAGCTTGCCATCTTCTACAGCTCTTCTTATTTGGTTGTTAATGATTTTTGCCTCTTCATGTTCTTTTATAAGATAAATAATCATATTTCTTTCAAGTTCATCACCTAAAGGAGCTAAAGTATGGTATAAGTTAGCTTCTTCTTTTCCATGATGGCACTTGTCAGCAAATATATCAATAAAATGAGAGAGTTCACCATAAAATTTCAACAAATTATTAACTGAAATCTTATCATTGGACTGCACCTTCCTTATTATCTCCAGGACCTTGAGTATTTTTTCATGTTCTTGTACTAAATCATGTATTGCTTTTCCCATATTTGGCCTCCTTCCGGTCTAGCCGGTTATTTTTAATTTATCTTCCTATTTCCTATATTATATCTTTGCTGATTAGTAATTGTCAAAGTCTAGATTTTTTTGTTTCTAATAGTTATAATATATTTAATAAATCAAATAATAAGTATGACCTAAATTCAAGTCAGACAAGCTGAAAACTTGAATAATATTATATATAGGCGTATACTTGTTATAAGATAGTAAGACATATCAGTAAAAAAGAGGAGGAATATATTATGTTCATTAAAGATTTGATAGAACAAAAAAAACGCAAACAAAAACGTGATAAAACAGTGGTAGCTTCTATAGCCGCAGGTGTTGGTATAGCCGCAGGTGCAGTAGCTGGTCTGTTGTTTGCTCCTAAATCTGGTAAAGAAACAAGAGAAGACATAGCAAAAGGCGCAGAAAAAGCAACTGAAAAAGTAAAAGAAACAGTAACTCATACAATAGATGAAGTAGCTAAGGTTGCTGAAGAAATCAAAGAGAAAGCAAAAGCTAAAGTTGTCGATGCAGCTGAAGCTGTTGAAGAAAAAGCTGAAGAGATTAAAGAAAAAGCCAAAGCTAAAGTTGCCGATGCCGCTGAAGCTGTTGAAGAAAAAGCTGAAGAAGTAAAAGAGGATGCTAAGAAATAAGCGTTTCAAAAAAACAATGAAAGGGGTAACATATGTTTATTAGTATTAATGATATACTGATTTTTTTGGCCATATTCCTTGGAGTTTCCTTGGGTCTTACAGTTTTAATACTCCTGATTATAGCTCAAGTTCGTTTTATTAAAACTTTAGGTAAAGTCAACAAAATAATAGATGATAATGCAGTAAATATTGAAAGAACAGTTGAAAGACTACCTCATCTTACCGAGAGTCTTGATAGAACCTTAAATAGCGTAGATGGAACCTTAAATGGAGTCAATGATGTATTCTTTGAAACTAAGTCAACAACTGACATGATAACAACAATCATAACAGTAATTGAAAGTGTCATGGAAATTGTAGCTAGAGTTTTTTCAAGAAATAAATAATAACAATAACTAATATTATTAAAAAGAACAATAAAATAAAAAATAATATAGGTAATAATAAAAAAACGTCCTGTACAAATGTACAGGACGTTTTTTATTCATCTCTATTGTCATCATCAACAAGAAAATTGATTTCTGCTCCTATCAAAATTATCATACTAGTTAAGTTAATCCATAATAGAAGAGCAACAATACTTCCAAGGCTACCATAAACTAGTGTATAGTTAGCAAAGTTATTAATATAAAGGGAAAATAGCATTGATGTACCTATCCAACCAAAGGTAGTAAACAAAGCTCCCGCAAAGATCCTTCTAAAAGAAAGATGCAAATTTGGAACGAATCTATAAAATAAAGTGAAATAAACAAGCAACATCAAAGCCGGTATCAGATACCTTAAAGTAGCAAGTGTTGATAAAAAATCCATTGGAAAATCAAACCAGATATCAAACTGATCAATAATTAGTCTACCCATACCAACAAGTAAAAAACTTATTATTGCAAAAAGAGGAATACTGATTATAACAAAAATATCAATTAGACCCTTAACTATAAAAGACCTGTTTTCCTTTACCCCATAGGCTCGGTTAACTCCTGTAATAAGGGAGGTCGCCCCCATTTTCATACTCCAGATTGCTCCTATTATTGCGAAAGAATATAATGTGGAGTTACTATTGTTTAAGACTTCTTCCACTGTATCTAAAATCAGATCAACTGTTTCCAAAGGTAGTATAGCAGCCAATAGCTCTGAGATACTTTCTATTGTTAGTGAAGTATATGAAAATATACCAAGAACAAATATTAGAAAAGGAAATAAAGCAAGAAGGAGATAATAGGTCATAACAACTGCTTGATCTGGTAGTTTGTCAGCACCTATGTTATTAATTAGAGAATACATAAAACCACCAATAGGATTTTTCTTAATCCTTGTAAGTAATGATTCTACTTTGTTCTTTAAATACTCTATCACTTTCCACCTCCATCATTTATTATTATATTACCACTATATTAGTTACATAACAAAATTTTTCTAGATTATTATATAAAAAATACAACAAGGGCATCTTGGATATCCAAGATGCCCTTGTTATACAATTTATCTTAAATTATGTTAGTTCTAATACCAAGCTTTTCTCTTTAAAATGTTTATTTATAGCATCAGCAATGTAGCGTGATGAAAAACCATCCCCATAAGGATTTTTGGCAATGCTCATTTCCTCATATACCTTACTATTATCTAACAACAATTTTATATTATCATATATATCGTCACTATTAGTACCAATAAGCTTTAAGGTACCACATTCAACACCTTCAGGTCTTTCTGTAGTATTACGAAGTACCAGGACAGGCTTTCCAAGAGAAGGTGCTTCTTCTTGAATCCCACCACTATCAGTTAACACAAGATAAGAACCTGCAATAAAATTATGAAAGTCAAAAACTTCAAGAGGTTCAATAATTTGTATTCGCTTATGTCCTCTTAAAATCTTATCAGCAATCTCCCTAATAGCAGGGTTCATATGAATTGGATAAATAACACTAACATCCTCATACTCATTAACTATCTTCAAAACCGCCTCAAAAATATTTTTCATAGGTTTTCCCAGATTTTCTCTACGGTGTGCTGTTAGTAATATAATTCTATTGTTTTTTTGTTCAGCAAGTATTGGATGGTGATAATCATTTAGCACTGTATATTTCATGGCATCTATTGCAGTATTACCTGTAATATATATCCCTTTATCCTTACCTTCGCATCTTAGATTATCAGCACTATTTTGTGTAGGAGCAAAAAACATATCTGAAATACTATCTACCATCATCCTGTTTGCTTCTTCAGGAAAAGGTGAATATTTATCCCAGGTTCTTAATCCTGCTTCTACATGGCCTATGGTTATTTTCTCATAAAAAGCAGCCAATGCACCAACAAAGGAAGTTGTAGTATCACCATGAACCAGAACAATATCAGGTTTTTCCTTTTTTAATATTGGCGTTAGTAGTTCTAGGATATCTACTGTAATGCTGTTAAGTGTTTGTCGGTCTTTCATAATGTTAAGGTCATAATCAGGTGTAATCTTAAAAAATGATAGTACTTGATCGAGCATATGGCGATGTTGTGCTGATACGCACACAATACACTCAAACTCTTCCCTCTTTTCCATTTCTTTTAACAAGGGGGCCATTTTTATTGCCTCTGGTCTAGTGCCAAAGATTAGAAAAACTTTTATTTTCTTCATTATTTTACCATTCCTTATTCTTCGTTTAAGCCCATTTCTTTTAATACTACATCAGGTGCCTTATTGGCATTTATAGCATAGTTACAGACTATTATATATTGTTCTGCACTGATTTTATTTTCTGTCAGCAGCTTGTGGGCCATGGTTTCTATGAATTGTGATGTGTCTTTTCCATATATTTTATTGATTCCCTGGGCTACCATATCATCGGTAGTGAAAGCGGACAATATATTTATTCCTAGTTTTTCTCTTAGTATAGTTTGAGCATTATCCGGACTCTTTTCACAATAGGCTATTACATAACCACCCTCAGAGTAAAGTATAGGCAGAACCATTAATTCTTCCAGTAGTTTTTGATCAAATTTTGTAGCAAGTGATGATAAATCATAATTAGTGAAGTCTCCCATATTAATAAACTGTATGCCCTTAATATGTGATAGAACTTCTAGGTGTTGTTTTTCTGTTATAGTTTGTTCTTCTAACAGGTATTTGCCTATTTGGATGTTGTTCGGTTTTTTATTTAGTACTTTTTTTAATTCTTCCGGGGTAAGGATGCCTTTTTCTATTAGTACATCACCGAAGGTTCTTTTGTATCTGCTAAGGACCTCCTTTGGCAGGAAGGTATGGTCCGTCTTACTCCAGGCAAGTTGTTTTTGTTTTTGTTTATTTTTTTTCTGTTCTTTCTTGCCTGTTATGCTTTGCATATAGGCTTTTATTGTTGCTGTCAGATTTATTATATTGCCCCATATTATGCGTATTGGTAAAATCGGGGGCAGCAGGCAGGCAAAGAACATACTTCTAAACCCATAGACGTTGTAGATAGCGACAGATCTTGATATCTGTCTTTCTATCATCATTATGGTTATCACTAAACTAAAGTACCAAGATAGGGAAAAGTAAGGATATATTGGTGTTAGTGGTGTAAATAGGGATACGAAAAAGTAGATTAGTACTGGATATCCCACGAATACTAAAAGGTTTCCTATCTTTGCTTTTAGGTCTCTGTAGATTGAGTATCTTGCCATTAGGTTTAATTTGCTTTTTGCGAATACGTCTTTTAGTTGTACTGATTGCATTGTTATTCCAAGTATCCAGCGTGTTTTTTGTTTTACTGCTGCTTTGAATTTTGCCGGAAACATGGAACGTGTTGCTACGTAGTCGAATTTTATTTTATTGTCTTTTGTTACTCTAGGTATTAGATCTAGTATGTATCTTATTTTCAGTCCTCTTTCAAAGAGGGTTAGAGATAGTCGGTAGTCTTCTGTTAAACTATCGCTTGGTAGTACTTCATCCGTTTCGAAGGAGTCTATGGCTTTTCTTGATAGTACAAAGCCTGTGCCTGCTGAGGGAACGAAAGCTCCTGTGCTGCATCTTCCTACCATGGTGGAGAAGTGGTTTTCTGCAAATTCATCAGCATATGTGCCTACTGTCAGGTTTTTGAAAAAATTTCTAAAACGCGGCATTTCCATTAATGGAAATACTGGGAATTGCAAGCCATCGTAGTAGTCTATCATATAGTTGGTTACTCTTAGTTCATATGGGTGGATTACATCTTCTGCATCGTGGATAGTTATTGATGCAAATCTCCAGTTTTTTAGTTTTTCATATTCTTTATGTTCTTTATTACGTAGTTGATATTTTGGGCTTTGGTTGTTGGTCCTGGTATTTCATTAATTACCATATGGACGTTGGGGTATTTTTTTTCTATTTCTTTTACTACATCTATTGTTTCCTGATCGTTTGGGTATACTCCTACAAATAGGTGATACATGGATTTCGGATATTGTATTGAGGTTATTAGGTTTTCTATAACGTCTCCAATAACAGTCGCCTCATTCCAGGCTCCGATTGTTATTGCTAGTAGTTTTGGTGGTGGTGTTCTTAATACTTTAAAGTCTAATCTTGTTTTTTTGTATTTTTTCCTTCTGGTTAGGGAATAGAGATCCCACAGGAAATCGTCAAGGCCCATTGCCAAATATAGTATTGCTAGTATTAGTCCTATCGTGTATAGTATGTTTTCCATTATCTTCAAGCCTTTCTTTTGTGCATCTTATCTTTCATTGATATTAACTCGAATAATGTAAAAATAGAGTTAAATCAATGTAACATAAAAGTAATCATATTGTTTTCATTCTAACATATTTATCTAACTATTTCCTTATATATTTTATATAAAGTTTTTTAAATTAAACATTAACCACCTTAAACAAAGGCTAAAGTCAAAAAAAAGCACCTTTATGAAGGGTGCTTTTGAAAAATTATTAATTTTCATTTATATTTTTTTGTGTTATTTGTATTCCATGAATTCTATCACTTCTCCACTTGGACCTTCTATGAAGAACGTTGTTAAAGTTTCGTTCACTTCATTTGGTTTTTCATCAATGAATTTAACATTAGGAACCTTACTTAAGTTTTCTGCAACCTTGTAGATGTCAGAGACAGTAAAGGCTATATGACCTACTTCCCAACGATCTGTTTTTAAACGTTGTGTATCTGATTTGTGTGTAAATTCAATTTGTTGTCCATTGATCTCAACATGGGCTAATTCTACATTTACCCAGTCTAATGGAAATCGATCTATTAATTTACATCCTAAAATATTGAGATAAAATTGTAGTGTTTCGTCCATATCATTGACTGAAATACATACGTGGCTTATTCCTTTTATTTCTTTCATTATTTTCTTTCTCCTTTTTTTATATAATATTAATTCCATACTTTTTTCTTTGAATCCCAAATATAATTCATTTCATCACCTGTAATAATAGATTTTACCACTGGTTTTAAAAATACAGTTATCAAATTTACTACATCATCAAAACCTATATTTGTAATCGCTTTTTTCTTCTTTGTAAAAGAGTTCCAACGAACTTGTCTTATTAAATCTTCTTTAAAACTATTTTCAAAAGCTACAATATCATTTAAGCCTGTCTGTCTATGATTAAATGTTTCTTCTAAAGCTCTCTTCAATTCACTTCCTTTAAAGTCATAGCTGGAAGCAAGTATATACAAATCATAAAAGTCTTTGTACCTGCTATTAGCATAACCTAAGTCCACAATTGCTTCAAACTTTTCAGCAATTACAGAATATAGAGTATATGCATATATTTTAGAAATTTCCATATCAAGTATGCTTGGAAAATTTATAAGTATTTTTTGGGGATAGATAGTATCACCAAATCCAATATCTATTGATATCGGAATCTTAGTTCTATCTAAATAGGCTATTATAGAAACATTCACACCATGATATAATTTAAATTCATTTATAGCTTTGATTTCTAAAGATTTCAAATCATAAAATAGAGCATCATCTAATTCTATCGAAAATATTTCTTCAAATATTGTCTTTATATTACCCATTTCATTATTAATTCTTTGAGCCAATAAATCTATATCTGTTGTAACTCTTGTAAAATCACCAGCAAATAATGCATATAGTAAAATTCCACCTTTCAGGGTAAAATTGTCCACAAAATCAGAAATCGAAATTCTATATATAGTTCTTTCGAGACCGTATGCGGTCAATTTTTCTTGTAACATATGCCCGCTTAGTTTGGCTTCATTCTTAAGTTTTGCTTTTATTGAATCTGGATTTATCATAAGAGTACCTCTAAATATGTCCTCAATATATCATTACAATTTAATATATCTGCATAGCGATATAGTTTATTTATATCTCTATTGTTTCTATTAAGGTAATTCGTTAGAATTTCTTTTGTTTCTTCAATACCTATTTTATTTCTATAATAAAGTACATCAATTACTGTTTTTTCAATATCATATATTCTGAATTCATTTCTTCCTTCTCTCATAATCTGTATTCCTGTTTGATATCTTTGTGTATTAAAATAATAAAGTTTAATAGTTGGCCAAGTTGGAAGCGTTGAAACTTTCTTTTTTCTGCTTATAGCTACATCTATAGAATCAGGTCTATATGTTGTTAGATTATAAAATACTGCTGCACTCAAAAGACATACTACTCCTGATGGTACAAATGCATTTGCAAAATAGAAATCAGAATCTTCACCTTCAAAATCATTATTTTCATAATTCTTTTTATTTAATTTTATAAGTTTACCCTCATCAACTAGTTTATTAATCTTGTAATGAGTATATCCCAAAATTTTTAATTCTTCCAATGATATTATTTTTTGATTATTTGGTATAGGATCTGTTTTCATTTCATACACCTCCTATAGCTATTATACTTAAGAAGCATCGATTAAACAATCAATTTTTTAAATATATTACGGCTATTTTAAATTATAGCCGTAATATATTAAAATACATCCCAAATTTCTTCGAGATGTATTAGTTTTCTTCATTAGTTATTAATAATGTTAAACTTTTTTATTGAATCATAAATATAGTAACTCTAATTTGATATTACCTTATTTAAAAATACATCTACAAGATAAGGATCAAACTGTGTTCCTGCATTTTTTTGCAATTCGTTCATAGCATATTCATCTGTCATAGCTGGTCGATAGCTTCTATCACTAGTCATAGCATCATAAGCATCAACAATGGTACAAATACGAGACGGTAAAGGTATTGAGCCTCCCGCCATACCTTTAGGGTAACCATTACCATCCCATCTTTCATGATGATATAATACATAATTTGCAATTTCAGCCATATCATTTACAGTACTTAAAATACGGTAGCCGATTTCTGAATGTCTTTTTATTTCATAATATTCTCTTTCAGTTAATCCACTTGTTTTATTTAATATGTCATCAGCTATGGCAATCTTCCCAATATCATGGAGTAGTCCAAATATTTTCAAGGTCTTAATCATGCCTTCATCTACTTCCAGCGCTTCACCCAAGGCGACACATAATGCTGAAACTCTTTTAGAATGAGCCTCTTCCCTAGGGCTTTTGGCATTGATGGCCATAACAATATTATCAATCACTCTTCCCCTAAAACTAGGCCCATCAAACAGCTTATTACTGTACATAAAGTCTTCAGCTTTTTTATTTATGAAATCCTTAGTCTGTGACACATCTGTCTTTGTTGCCCAGCCAAAAGAAACAGACACATCTAAATCCCTGACTTTCTCATCTTTCATTGATTCTTGAATTCGTTTAATAAGCTTTTGAGCCTCTATACCATCGGTTTGTGGTAATAGAATAGAATACTCATCACCACCAACTCTTGCAATAATATCATCACCCCTGCAACAGCTCTTCAATATTTTTCCTACCTTAATTAGCAACTCATCACCTACTGAGTGTCCAAAGGTATCATTAATTAATTTCAAGCCATTAACATCCCCCATGATAATAGTCATAGGTAAGTTTCTTTGTGTATCGAGGCGTTTTAGTTCTGCATCAAAAAAACTACGATTATATAATCCGGTCAAATGATCATGAAAACTAAGATAAGTGATTTCATCAAGGCTTTTTTTCTTTTCTGAAAAGTCTCTGAATACTAACACTACACCAGTTAGGTTACCTTGTGCATCTTTTATTGGAGCAGCACTGTCTTCAATTGGTCTTTTTGTTCCATCTTTAGAAATCAAAATAGTATGATTATCCAATTCAATAATTTCATCATTATCTAACACCTTTTGTACCGGATTATCACGTCTTTTCCCAGTTAATTCATTGATAATATGGAAAACTTCCTCTATTGATTTTCCTTGAGCTTCTTCTTGTGTCCATCCAGTGAGTTTTTCGGCAATTTGATTTAAAATCAAAACCTTACCCTGTGCATCAACAGATATAACACCATCACCTACTGATAAAAGTGTGGTTTTAAATTGTTCTTTTTCGTTGAATATTTGTTTTTCCATGGCTTTTCGGTCGGTTATGTCATCAACAATAACCGCAAATTGTCCTATTTTCGGGGAATAAACTACTGTACTAAAATACCTGCCTAGGGCAGCTGAATAGTTTTCAAAACGGTCTTCTTTTCCAGTCAGTGCTACTCGCCCAAAAATTTCAATCCAATATTTTTCAGTGTTTGGTAGGACTTCTAATACTGTCTTCCCTAGGATATCTTCCCTAGATAGACCTGTTATTTTTTCATAGCTTTCGTTGAAGCTAATAAAGCGATAATCCACTGGATTACCTTGGTCATCACATATTATTTCATTTAGAACCAGACCTAGTTGCATCTGGGTTGTTAATAGTCGATATTGTTCTTCGCTTTTTATTATTTTTTCTTCTTCTCTCATATTGACTATTGCCAGACCTACCTGGTTAGCATATATTTCAACAATACTATCTTTTTTAAAAGCCTTACCCTTTGGCATTATTAATGTAAAATCACCAAGCATAATATTGTTTTTCATAATTTTAACTACAACTACCTCACCAATGCCAAAACTCATTGTTAGTAAATCGCATACAGTCTTTGGTATAACCTTCCCAGCTAAATCGTGTAAGTTAAGAAAGTGAGTTACCATTTTATCTTTGATTTTTTCTGCTCTTATAGGATCATGAGGCCATTTTTTCTCATCTATTTTAATACCTACTATATCCAAAGCTTTGTTGGCTATGCCTCTATCCCCAGCTATTATTTTTGTTGTATAGTGTTTTCCGTCATGTTCATATAGGTTGAAAGAAACGAATTTAGACTCGGTTATATCTAATAAATCATCAGTAATTTTTTGAAAATCACTTTCTTCTAGTCCTTGTAATAACTCTTCAGACATTACAGACAGTTTATATAGTTCTTCTATTTGGTTACGCTCATTTGTAATATCGCTAAAGGCTGTTATAAATAATCCTTTTTCTGGCGAGTATACTTTAACTTTATACCATTTCTTAAGAGCATCAGAAAACTGTTCGAATTCTTCACTGCCACCGTTTATTGCAATATTGCCATATAGTGCAATCCAGTCAAATTCGCTGTTTCTTATATCCGGTAGTACTTCTGAAATCCTCTTGCCTATAACCTCTGATCGTTTTAGTCCTGTTAAGTCTTCAAAGGAATTATTTACTTCGATAAACTTATAGTCACATGGTTTGTTGTTTTCATCTAGTATTATTTCATGATAAGCATATCCTAATGGTGATTGGTCTAGTATCTGCTTATATAGGTTGTCATTCATTTTGATATGCCTCCTTTTCAAATTTTCTTTATTCTTTTTTATTATGTTCTATATACCAAACAATTACAAGATAAAATCATATTTTTTCTAATCAGCTTAAACATCAAAGAAGCATCTCAATGAAGATGCTTCTTTGAGCAAATATTGATCTATTAATTGTATTTAATTTTTTCGTTACCATAAAGATTATAAGATATATGCTTTTCTTTTTGCAGTCTACCAATCAACATGAATGGCGGAATGCTGTTATTTTTACAGAAATCATTAATTTTAGAAATTGAAAAATCCTTCTCTAAGAGGAAACGTTTGTATTTATGGCTATCTATTAATACATTTGCTGAAAATTCATTTGCTTTATCTTCATTAATATTTTCCATACAGTCATAATCAATAAGGCTTTTATCAAAGTCATTGAATATTATATGCCCTATTTCGTGGAACAATGTAAACCAAAAAATATCTGCATACTTTCTACGATTAGTCATTATTAAGCTCAAAGTATTGTCTGCCTTCTTGTTTATGACACCTTGAACAGGAGCACCTTTAAAATTCCTTACAATGGCAAAATTAATACCACATTCACTAAATATATCTTTTAATTTTTCTTTAATAATTATGAATTCTTCAAACATTAAACTCTTTATTTCAGGCAACTTTATTTTAAGTTTCTCAATATCCAAGGAATACTTAAGGTCTTTATATTGTTCAACTATTAAATCACAAATTCTAAGCCATGTGAATAATACATAAGGATCTAGGGTATCTGTTTGTGTTAAACGATAAGCACCATTATTACAAACATGTGGAATATTAGTCAAATTACTTACCTTTAATATTCTTCTTAGTTCTATAACCAACATTGATTCATTATTCTCTTCACCAAGAAAACCGATTTCTTTCATATAGCTTATAAGGTCTTTGATTTTCTTAATTACACTAATTTCTTCTACCGTAATAGAATTCACTTCCTCATAGTCAGAAAGTTCCTTTTCATAATTAGATTGAAGATTGATCCAAAAAGCAGCTTCAACACCTAGTGCGTATTCTAACTTTTTAGCTAGAGAAATTGTAATGGGTTTTACTCCATTTACTATATTGCTTATATAAGGTTCAGTTAGAGCAATCCTAAAAGCTAACTCTCTTTGTGACATTTCACGATCTTCTAATACTTCTTTTAATGTTTCTCCTGGATGTATTATCAACTCACGAGATAATCCATTCATCTTTTTTTCCATGATAATCTAACACTCCTCTAATTATTACAGTATCACATTCATTTAACATATTCGGTTCTAGACTTTCACTATCAGGTCTTAATATTAGTCTAATATTTCCTGTGATTGATACACCATAGTAACCTTTTAAATTTTCCATTAATTGATGTGGTTTTCCCAATCCAATTTCTAAATATTTACTAAATGTTGTGGCGGCTTTCAATTGATCTATTCTATTCTTAATTAGCCTAGTTCTTTCAATTCCATATTTCTTAATCATTAAACTAAAATCCTTAAAATACTTTCCGACTGAATCTCTTTCATATTCGATCTGCACAGTATACTTCCACCACCAAACTTATCTATTTAGTTAACTTAACCAATTGGTTATTTTTATTATATCATCCATGGCGAAAATTACAAGGTCTATTATTAAAAAAACCAACCCAAATATTGATATGCTCCCCTATAGGTAGACAGATTAAATAAAAAAAATCTGCTACTGAAAGGGGGGCATTTTAATGTCCAAAAGAGTTAAGTATACCAAAGAGGAAAAATTTCAAATTATCAAAGAGTATCAGGATGGAT
>JBGSJN010000129.1:0-2667 GCA_041741995.1 Bacillota bacterium | reverse complement strand
ATTTTAGCGCTCTGTTTGGGAGACATGCCTCCTTCTACAATTCTAATAACTGCTTCTAATTTTTCTTCATACGAATATTTTGACATAAAAATGCACCTCCAAATGTTAGTTTTTTTGTCCAACATTCGGGGTGCACTTCATATTAAAACCTGCTCTTTTTCAATTTTTCAATTATTTTTTGATGAATTCTTCATACTCACTGCTTGACATTAGTGAATCAAGTTGTGAAGCATCTTCAAGCTCTAAAGCGAAAACCCAACCTTTGTTATAAGGATCTTCGTTGATAGCAGCTGGCTCGTCTTCCAAGTCAGTATTAACTTCTACAACTTTTCCTGATATAGGTGAATATACGTCAGAAACTGCTTTAACTGATTCAATTGTTGCAATATTATCATCTTGCTTGAAAACAGCATCTAATTCTGGTAATTCAACAAATACAACGTCGCCCATAGCGTGTTGTGCATAATCACTGATTCCAACGACTCCCTTGTTACCTTCTAAACGAACCCATTCGTGGTTTTTAGTAAATTTTAAGTTTTCCATTTTATTCCTCCATTTAATTGAATTTAAAACACATACATACATTATACAATTTTTTAATAAGATTTACAGTATTTTTTTTTAAAAATATAAATTAATCACCAAAAGATATTCCAATTGATCTACAGGCTTCCATAACCGGATTATCTTTTTTTACAACATTTAAAAACCCGGCAACTTGTTCTAGAGGTATAGCCGTTGCTTTATTGTCTATATAACCTACCATATTACCAAAGTTTTCTGCTTCAATGAGATTGGCCACATTTGCACCTAAAATTGTCGCTAAATTTCTATCAAAGGCATTAGGTGAACCACCTCTTTGTACATAACCTAGTACTGTTAGTCTACTTTCATAGGGTGTATGTTTTTCTATTTTCCTTGCTAATCGCTGACCAATACTTCTGAATTTTCTTTTGCCGGAAAGTTCAGAAGTAGATAATTCAAGCTCATCAAGACTGATAGCACCTTCTGCTACGCAAATTATAGTTGAGTTTTTTTTCTGTTCAACACGCCTATTGATACATTCATATACTCTCTTGAAAGAAAAAGGAATCTCTGGTATCAATATTATATCACTACCACTTGATAGACCTGCGTGTAAGCCAATCCAACCTGCTTTATGACCCATTACTTCAACAACCATCACTCTGTTATGTGAGGAGGCTGTAGAGTGTATTCTGTCAATTGCTTCAGTAGCAATATCAACTGCTGAAGAAAAGCCAAAGGAAACATCTGTTCCTGCTATATCATTGTCTATTGTCTTTGGTAAAGTTATGATATTTAAGCCAAGTTCTTTTTGAAGACTATAAGCTGTCTTTTGAGTTCCATTTCCACCAATTACTACTAAAGCACTTAATTCATGACTTCGATAATTATGTAATATAGATCTTAATTTTTCTTCCTTGTTCTCACCTTTAAAAGGCTTTACTCTGGAAGTTTTAAGGATAGTTCCACCTTTTGTTAAAAATCCTGAAGTGTCATTAATAGTAGTATAGTTGTTATCAATAAGGCCTCCAAATCCAAAGTAAAAACCAACTGTTTCCATATTGTGCAATTCCTTGGCTGATTTAACAACTCCTCTTATGGCTGCGTTTAAACCAGGGGCGTCTCCACCTGATGTTAATATTCCGATTTTTTTCATTCATTCACCTACTTGCTGATTATTTCAATCAATAGCGGAACGTTATTTTCTACAATTGATTTTAGTATATAGGATTCATTAATTATAACAATTCCTGTAGTTGTATTGTTCATCAACAAAGCAAGACTAATAAGGTAGCCTGAAATGAAAACAATTATACCACCAAGAACAAACCCCACAACAAGGCCTCCTAATCTATTAAGAATATTGGTTAAGAAAAAATCTTCAAATAAACCTAATAACATATTGCTGATTAATGAAAGAAACAAGAATACAGCAATGAAAATTATTACTGAAGTCACAAAACTACTTAAAAGTGTCTGAACAATTTGATCAATAAAATTACCACTTAACACTTCTGGTAGTTCAATATTATTTGGTATATATTTTTCAAATACTGGTTGTAATAAAATTTTCAAATAATAGGTGCCTATGAAAGATAATATTATCTTAGCTATTCCGAATAAACCTTTTAAGAAACCTCTTTTAAAGCAGATTATTACAGTTATTAAAAAAATTATCAGTAATAGAATATCAATTATTATTGCCATAATATACTCCTTATGATCTGTAATTTATGAATTGTAAAGGTATATCTAGTTCTTTTTCTCTTAAAAGTGTAATAACTGTTTGTAAATCATCTATATTTTTCGCAGTAACTCTAACAACTTCACCTTGAATCTGACTTTGAACTTTTAGTTTACTCTCTTTGATTTCCTTGATTATTTTTTTAGCTATATCTTGATTTATTCCTTGTTTTAAAGTTATAACTTGTTTAACCATTGAACCTGCAGTGGTTTCTATTTTACCATAATCGAAAATCTTTAAAGAAAGACCTCTTTTTATAGCCTTTGACTGTAGAATATCTATCATAGCGTTTATCTTACTATCATTTTCTGCAGTCAAGGTAATTGTTTCTTTTGTAAGATTTACTTCGGCTTTCGAACCTTTAAAATCGTACCTTGTTATGATTTCCTTTTTAGTTT
>JBGSJN010000128.1:0-8039 GCA_041741995.1 Bacillota bacterium | reverse complement strand
TGTTCTTGTTGAAGACGTCTGGCTTTGCCTCTGATTTCCATTATATTTATACCAGCGGTATCGTCTATAAAGATTGGTGCTTTTAGAAGCACGTTGGCAGCTGCGGTTAAATCGTCAAATTCACTTTGACTGACTGTTCCTTTTCTGATCTTTGTCTGATCAACTAAAGCCTGAGAGGAGAGGAGTCTTAAAACTAATTGTTCCTTGCTCATCTCAAGTGAAAATACTCCAACAGTCTTATTATGATTAACCGCTGCATTTTCAGCAATGTTCAGGCAAAATGATGTTTTACCAACACCAGGTCTTGCAGCGACAATTATCATGTCACTTGGCTGGAAGCCGTTTAATACCTTGTCCAAGTCCTTGAATGTCGGTACTCCAATTACTTGATTATCCTTATTTTTAAGAGTTTCAAGTTTATCAAAGGCTGTATGAAGAATATCTCCAATTCTACTAAAGCCGCTTCTTTTTTTCTTATTGGCAATATCTAGAATAAATTGTTCTGAACGATCTAGAATATTTTCTACTTCATTATCACCAGTATAAACTTCATCGGTAATTTCCTTGGCTGTAGCAATTAGCTGACGTAGGGTAGATTTCTCTGCCACAATTTTAGCATAGTACTCAGCGTGGGTTGTTACCGGAACCTCATTGGTAATGGATAACAAGTAAGAAAGACCACCTACAACTGTAAGCTGGTCTGTTTTATCTAAATATGAACTGACGGTTATAGCATCAAAAGGTTCACTTTTTCTGTTCAAACCAAGAATCGCATCATAAATTTTCTTATGCTTGTCACTGTAGAAATCATCAATATTGATAATTTCATATACTTTGTCAAGTGTTCTTTGATCTTGAAGAAGGCAGCTTAACAAGGCTTGTTCAGCGTTAAGATCATGAGGTGGTATTCTATCCAATTCTTGCCACTCCTATTCTTTAGCTTCAACCTTAACTTTGATTTCAGCTGATACGCCAGGGTAGATCTTTATTTTACAGTGTTCAACACCTAGGTGTTTGATGGAATCTTTAATTTCAAATTTTTTCTTATCTAGGTTCAGGTTAAATTGTTTATTGACCTGTTCGCAGATTTCTTTATTAGTAACTGCTCCAAATAGTCTACCTTCGGTACCAACTTTTTCATGGAAGACAATTTCTTGTCCTTCAAGTCTAGCAGCCAGGTCCTTGGCATCTTGTAGTTCTGCAGCTTTCTTTTTATCTAGTTTTTCCTTGATGGCTTTTACTTCTTTAATACCACCATCAGTTGCAAGGACGGCTTTTTTTAGCTTTAACAGAAAATTACGTCCGTAACCATCTGCAACTTCAACAACCTGACCTTTTTTACCTATACCTTTAATGTCTTCATTTAATATTACTTTCATTATAAACCTCCTTGAAACAAAAAAGGAGCATAAAGCTCCTATTCGTTAGTTGTATAAGGCAATAGAGCGATATGACGAGCTCTTTTAATTGCTACAGTTAATTCTCTTTGATGAGCTGCGCAACATCCTGTAATACGACGAGGTAAAATTTTACCTCTTTCTGTTACAAAGCGTTTTAAACGATTAGCATCTTTATAATCTATTAGTGTTTTATCAACACAAAAAGAACAAACTTTCTTTTTAGGTCTTCTAACTTCACGTTTCATAAAAGGATGCCTCCTTTCTTTCTCTTAGTCTTGAACAGTTTCTTGAACTGGTTCAGAAGGGGTTTGTGTTTTAACTTCTTCAGTTGTAGTAGTAGCAGTAGCGGCAGCAGCAGTAGCAGCAGCCTCTTGACTTGCAGCTCTTTCAGCAGCGAATCTTGCACTTCTAGCAGCTTCTCTTTCTCTTCTCTTTTGAGCGTAGAATTCAGCTTGAGCGATTTTCTTTTCGTCAACCTTAATTACGAGAAACTTCATAACCCTTTCATCAATTCTCAAAACACGTTCTAACTCTTTGATAAAATCAGCAGGTCCATCAAATTGGATCAGTGTATAAAAACCGTCCCATTTCTTGTTAACCTCATAAGCTAATTTTCTTTTGCCCCAGTTGGTAGCTTCTACGATAGTAGCGTTATTCTTCACTAAATCTGTGAATTTATTAACAACTTCGTTGATAACTTCTAGTTCCAAACTGGCATCAGTAACAAATATTAACTCGTATTTTTTCATTGTTTCACCTCCCTTGGATTTTAGCCTACTCTTCGTAAGCGGGATGCATTTTCATGCTTAACTATTTTAACATATATATATAGGTTTGTCTATTAATCAGACTGCAATTTCAAAACTCCTTGTTTTAAAGGAAGGTAGGTAGTAAAATGATAACATATAATATCGTCGAAGGAGGGTTTAAATGCGGATTAAAAATCTATTTAAAGCAATAGGCTTTACTTTAATGATATTGTTTATTTATTATGCTGTAAATATAGGCTTGGTATTCATTGCGGGTATAGGGATTACCATCTATAACGTAATTATAGGTGAAATGCCTGATATAGGACAGTTGCAAAACCAGTTAGAGACTTTATTAATACCGTTAATGTTACTTGGCAATCTGATGATAATGGGAATTGTTATGTTGATTTTCCTGGCAAGGAAGGACAAATTTACAAATTATGTAGGTTTTAGAAAAATAAAAGTAGTTGATGGAGCGTTAATTCTTGCCTTTGGAGCATTTTTTAATCTTCTGATAACTGGATTATTTGATTTAGCTGCTACATATTTACCGATAAAACAACAATTGGCAGATTATGAAAACTTGATGGAACCTTTAATGAAATCCGGTTTTATATATATAGTCTTGGCGGTTTCAATATCAGCTCCATTTTTTGAAGAGATAATCTTTAGAGGGATAATCTTCAATGATTTTAAAAAAGCAATGCCAGTTTGGTTGGCAATACTAACCCAGGGTTTACTATTTGGACTTTTCCATGGTAATTGGATTCAAGGTGTCTATGCTACTTTTGTCGGTATAGTACTTGGTATTGTCTACTATAAATATAAATCAATTTGGGCTGTAATATTATTACACTTTTCATATAATTCAATATCCTTGTTACTTGATCAATGGCTGCATACTAACTTGGATAATACCGGCATACTAATATTGGGTATTGCGGGAACAATATTATTCGGGATTTTTATGTTAAAAACATTTAATAAGGAAGCGTACTGTGATACCTTAGATTTCTGCAATTTAGAAAAAGAGGTGGAAAATGTCAAAACTATTAATTAAAAATATTAAAAGCATTGTAACAGTTGATGATCAAGACAGAGTTCTAGAAGGTGAAAACATCTATATAGAAGATGGAGTAATTAAGCATATCGGGAAGGAAATATTTCCTGCAGATGAAGTTATTGATGGCAGTAACTACTATGCATACCCAGGTCTTATAAATACTCATCATCATCTGTATCAAACTTTCACTAGAAATCTGCCAGAGGTTCAATGTCTAGAACTATTTCCATGGCTAAGAGCTCTTTATGAAATATGGAAGGGCTTGGATCAGGATATGATCTACTATAGCTCCATGACTGGTATTAGTGATTTATTAAAAAATGGCACAACAACTGTTTTTGATCATCACTATGTATTTCCGGCTACTACTTCCGGAGAATTAATTGATACCCAATTTAAAATTGCCGAGGAAATGGGAATTAGATTTCATGCTTCAAGAGGTAGTATGTCAAGAAGTGTAAAAGATGGTGGTTTGCCACCAGATTCTGTGGTTCAAACTACAGATGAGATTTTAAAAGATAGTATCAGGTTGATTGATAAATATCATGATCCGTCACCTTTTTCCATGAGGCAAATAGTACTTGCACCTTGTTCTCCATTTAGTGTTACAGATGACTTAATGATAGAAACTGCAAAACTTGCTAGAGCTAAAGGTGTTAGACTGCATACTCACTTGTGTGAAACCATTGATGAAGAAAACTACACTTTAAAAAAATTCAATCTTAGACCTCTAGCTTATATGGAAAGTCTAGGTTGGGTGGGAAGTGATGTATGGTTTGCTCATGGTATTCATTTTAATGATGATGAATTAAAGTTGTTAGCCGACACTCAAACTGGTGTTGCTCACTGTCCAGTGTCAAATATGAAGTTATCCTCTGGTATTGCCAGGATTCCAGATATGTTGAAACTAAATGTACCGGTTGGACTTGCTGTTGATGGAAGTGCGAGTAATGATGGTTCCAACTTATTGGAAGAAATTAGAGTAGGCTATCTACTTCATAGACTTAATTCCAGTAATCTGGCACCAACAGGTTACGATATGTTGAAAATCGCAACCAGAGGTGGGGCGAGGTTGTTAGGTAGAACTGACATTGGTTCATTGGAAGAGGGTAAAGCTGGTGACTTGTTTATGATTGACTCTAGAGATATGTCCCTTATTGGTACTCATATGGATCCAAAGTCTATTTTTGCAGTATGTGGATATCACAAACCTGTAGATTACACTATTGTGGCTGGCAAGGTATTGGTTCGTGATGGACATCTTGTTGGTATTGATGAGGAGTTAATTAGTAGAAAAAGCAATGAACTAGTCGATTTATTGCTGAAGAAAGCCAAGAATTAGATTGAATTATGTTAAATTGAAGTAAATACACATATTATTTAGGAGGTTGTGATGTTTGAAAATATCGATATAGAAAAAAGCTTAAAAACAGCCCGTACTAGTTTATTGATTATGATTTTGCTGACTATATTCAATATTATAGGGATGTTCTTTGGAACTGGCTTGTATGTACCATATTCGGCAATACTGCCTTCAGTTTTTGCTTTTTTTGCTATTGAGTATCAACTTATGGTATTTATAGCACTTATTCTAATTGTAATAGGCTTTTATGTTGCAGCTGCCTTTATTGCAGAGAAGAAACCGATTTGGTATGGAGGTGCTTTTGCACTTTATGTTATTGATAGTATAGTAATGTTTTTATGGTTTTTCTATTTCACAGAATTCAATATGATGACTATGCTGGATGTCATTTTCCATGGATGGATACTAATATCCTTATTTAAAGGAACACTAGCAGCCTATAAAAAGATGATTGACTAATTAAAAATAACCCCCAGTCGTACTGGGGGTTTCTCTTTGTTCATACCGTCTGATTAATTATGATTAGAATATAGAAAAATGGGAAAAAAGAAGGTATACTGATAAAGTGACATTCTTAAAATATATTAATTAGGAGATAATAATGGAAATTTTGAAACAAAGGATATTAAAAGATGGTAAAGGAATAGGTACTAGCATATTAAAAGTAGATACTTTTTTGAACCATCAAATCGATATTGACCTTATGGAGCAATTAGGTCAGGAGTTCTATGAACATTTCAAAGATAAACACGTAACTAAAGTACTTACTATAGAAGCCTCGGGGATTGCAATTGCAGCCTTTGTGGCCAAAGCTTTTAATGTACCTTTAGTATTTGCCAAGAAAGTAGTTTCCAAGAATCTTGAAGGAGAAATCCTAACTGCTTCTGTTCAATCCTATACAAAAGGACTTATTTACTTAATTAATGTTTCGAAAAAATTCATTACTGAAGAAGATAACATTTTAATTATAGACGACTTCCTAGCCAATGGCAGTGCTTTACTTGGTCTTGCAGATATAGTGAAGCAAGGTGGAGCAAACCTAGTTGGAGCAGGAATTGCTATTGAAAAAAGTTTCCAACCAGGAAGACAAAGAGCTGAAGAAATGGGAATAGACGTCTATAGCCTAGCATGTGTAGCCTCTATCAACGATAGCGATATAAAATTTAAGGAGTATTAAGATTATGAGTGAAAAATATGATTTGATCATTGTTGGAGCAGGACCTGCTGGAATATTTACAGCACTTGAATACAAGAAACTAGCTCCAGAAAAATCAATTCTCCTATTAGAAAAAGGAAGATCAATCGAAAAAAGAATATGCCCTAAAAGGAAAACTGGTATCTGCGTCCATTGTAAACCTTGTAATATTACTACAGGTTTTGCAGGAGCGGGAGCATATAGTGACGGAAAGTTATCCTTATCACCTGATGTTGGTGGAGAACTTCCTTCATATATTGGTTATGCCAAGACACAGGAACTCATTAACTATGTAGATAAAGAATATCTGTCATATGGAGCAGATAGCACAATATATGGATTGGATTTTCCAGATAAAATTGCGGAAATCAGAGCCAAGGCAATAAAAAACAATCTTAAACTAATTGAATGCCCTATAAGACATCTTGGAACTGAAATGGGCTACAGTATATATGGCAAGATACAGAAACACCTGATAGAACTTGGGGTTGATATCAGCTTTCGTAATCCAGTAAAGGACTTTATACTAGATGATGATGGTGGTGTAATTGGTGTTATTGCTGATAAGGAATACTTTGGTGATAATGTTGTTATTGCAGTAGGACGTGAAGGTGCAGACTGGTTATCTGAAGTTTGTGAAAGATATGGAATTGATAGAGAAGTAGGTATAGTAGACGTTGGAGTTAGAGTTGAGTGTCGTGATGATGTAATGAAGGCGCTAAATGAAAGTATGTATGAATCAAAACTTATCTACTACACAAAAACCTTTGATGATAAGGTAAGAGTATTTTGTTCAAATCCGTCTGGTGAAGTTGCTACTGAAGTCTATGATTCAGAACTAGCTGTTGTTAACGGACATAGCTATAAAGGTGATGAATACAAGACTAATAATACAAACTTCGCTCTATTAGTATCTATGAAGTTCACAGAACCTTTTAGTGAGCCTATTGAATATGGTAAGCACATAGCCAGACTTGGAAACATGTTGGCAGGAAACAAGATCTTGGTACAAAGGTTCGGAGACTTTAAAAGAGGCAGAAGAACAAATGATGACAGACTATTAAGAAATAATACAGTTCCAACTTTAAAGGATGCAATTCCTGGAGACTTGTCACTAGTATTACCTTATAGAATAATGCTGGACATCAAGGAAATGATTGAAGCACTAGATCATCTAGCTAAGGGCTTGGCCAGTGATGAGACCTTGCTATATGGAGTAGAGGTTAAATTCTATTCAAACAAGATTAGAGTTAATAACAAGTTCCAAAGTAATTTAAAAAACCTGATTACTATTGGCGACGGTGCAGGAATCACTAGAGGTTTAATGCAAGCTTCTTGTAACGGTGTTGCAGTAGCTAGACAATTACTAGGTGTTGATTTATAGGTATATTTAGATTATTTAAGAATATTAAGAAAATTATTGATGGAGAGGAGTTTATACTTCTCTCCATCAATTTCATATTATACAAATATATGAATATTATGCATTAAATATACATAATATAACAATAATAAGTGTGTATGATGAATAAATATAAAAATAATCTTGTGTTTTTATTCACTTGTATGTATAATTAACTCATAATGTAAAAAGGAGAAATATATTTATGGATAAAAAGATTAAAGTAAGCATTTTTGGAGCAACAGGCTATACTGGAATCGAACTATATAGAAGACTGAAAGTCAGAGATGACATAGAGATTATTGACCTGCCTTCAAAAAGCTCACCTGGTAAAAAATACAGTGAAGTAGTAGGAACAACCTTCAACCTAAGTGATGAAATATTAGTTGACTGGAACCCTGAGGAAACTGTAAAAAAATCAGATGTTGTCTTTACAGCATTACCTCATGGTGAAACATTCGATATAGCAAAGGCTTGTAAGACTTACGGTAAGAAACTAATTGATATTGGTGCGGACTATAGATTGGAAAAAGATGGTTACGCTAAGTGGTACGGTTTAGAACATCGTCAAAGTGATTTAATAGATGAAGCCGTCTACTGTATACCAGAACTTCATAGGGATAAGATGGTTGAGGGAACCTGGTTAGTAGCCAATCCAGGTTGTTATCCAACAAGTGTTCAATTAGGACTTGCACCTCTTATTGAAGCAGGTATAGTTGAAACTAAGAATATCATTGTGGATTCCAAATCAGGAGTCAGTGGAGCAGGTAGAGGCTTGAAGTTAGTTACTCTCTACAGTGAGCAAAATGAGAATGTTAACGCCTATGGTGTTGGGACTCATAGACATAAACCAGAAATGGAGCG
>JBGSJN010000127.1:0-19331 GCA_041741995.1 Bacillota bacterium | reverse complement strand
TTTCTACAAATACCGGAAATGATAGAAACAGCCTTGAACAATGTTGAAGGAATCAATATAAAAAGTTTTGATGACATTGCTTATATTGATAAATCAACTAGAGATTATCTGAAAAAGGAGTTTTAAATGGGAATAATTTCAATTATATTAGGAATTTTGGCCATTGGAGTCATAGCATTAATACATGAAGTGGGTCACTATTTTTTTGCCAGAAGAGCTGGAATCAAAGTTTTAGAACTTTCTCTTGGTGCTGGACCAGTAATCCTGTCATTTGAAAAAAATGAAACTAAATACACCATAAGACCTATACCATTCCTGGCTTTTGTTCGTTTAGAAGAAGAAGGTGAGGGAAGTCTTGGGAATGCATCAATCTTCCAAAGATTTCTACTCTATATTGGTGGTGTTTTCTTTAATATAATGACAGCTATTTTACTAATAACCTTAATTGGTGCCTTTTCCGGCGTTATCACTGATAAAATTATAGTTGGTGAGCTTTTTAAAGATAAACCAGCATATAGTATTCTTAAAAAAAATGATCAGATAGTAGAAGTAAACAATATAGAAGTTGATGGAGCTGTAGCTTTATCAGAGCAATTAAACAAAGCTGAAAATACAGAAATTGAATTAACTGTAATCAGAGCCGAAAAAGAAATTAAATTGAATATAGTTCCTGAATTAGATCAGGATAGTGATAGATATATACTGGGATTTTCCTTTGCGAAGGTAAAACTTGATATATTTACAAGTCTTTCATATGCTTTAAATATGATTTGGTCCTACATTTCACAAACCTTTATTTTACTTGGAAACTTGGTTATAGGACAAGCTAATCCAACAGAAAACCTCGTTGGAATAATTGGAATAGTTGCCATTTCAAGTGATTTCACTTCAAGAGTATCAGACTATATGCTATTTATAGCAGTTATAAGTATTGGTATGGCAGTAATTAACATATTACCAATACCAGCTCTTGATGGTGGTAAGATTGTCTTACTAGGTGTTGAAAAAGTGATAGGACGAAAAATCAGTGAAAAATTAGAATATAGGATGACCGTAGTTGGCTTTGCACTTTTAATTATGTTAATGGTGTTTACAACAATAAACGATATATTAATGTTGGTTGGAGGTTAAAATGCGAAGACAAACTAGCACAATTTACGTTAGAGATGTGGCAATAGGAAGCGAACATCCAATCGTTGTACAATCTATGTGCAATACAGATACTAGAGATACTTCTAAAACATTAAAACAAATAAATGAACTTGCACAAGCAGGATGTCAAATTGTTAGATTAGCAATAGTAGATGAGGCGGCAAACAAATCCTTGGAAGACATAATGAAATCGAGTCCTATTCCAGTAATTGCTGATATTCATTTTGACTATAAATTGGCACTTGGTGCAATAAAAGCTGGAGTAGATGGCTTAAGACTCAATCCTGGCAATATAGGTAGTGTTGACAGAGTAACTAAAGTTGTTGAAGCATCAAGAGACAAAAAATTGCCAATTAGAATTGGAGTCAATGGTGGTTCCCTTGATAAGAAACTACTTGAAAAATTCGGTGGCCTTTGCCCTGAGGCGATGGTAGAATCTGCCTTGGAAAATATATATCTATTAGAAAAGCTTAATTACCCTTGGATGAAGGTATCATTGAAATCATCTAATGTACCGATGATGCTTAGAGCATATGAGTTATTGGCTAAAAAGGTTGATTATCCATTTCATATAGGGGTAACTGAAGCTGGTACAGAAAAATCTGGATTAATTAAATCTGCTGTTGGGATTGGAGCCTTACTTGATAAAGGTATAGGTGATACTTTAAGAGTCTCATTAACTGCAGATCCAATAAAAGAAATATATGCTGGCTATGAAATATTAAAAGTCTTAGGACTGTCAAATAGAGGTGCAACTTTAATATCCTGTCCAACTTGTGGACGTACAGAAATAAACTTGATAGAATTAGCAAAAAAAGTTGAAGAACTTGTAGAGAAAATTGATGTACCAATAACAGTTGCCGTCATGGGCTGTCCAGTAAATGGACCAGGAGAGGCTAAAGAAGCTGATATTGGGATTGCCGGAGGAATGAAACTCGGACTTATATTTAAAAAAGGTAAAATAATAGCTAAAGTTAAAGAAGAAGATTTATATACAGAATTTGTCAAAGAATTAGAAAAGACTGTTCAAGAGTACAAGGAGGAAAATAATGAGAGTTTCAAAACTTTTTAATAAAACATTAAAGGAAGCACCAGCTGAAGCTGAAGTCGTTAGTCATTCGCTCCTTATAAGAAGCGGCATGATCAGAAAACTATCTTCGGGAGTATTTACATACCTACCACTTGGCTGGCGAGTCCTCAATAAAATCAGTAATATCATTAGAGAAGAAATGAATAGTTCCGACTGTCAGGAATTAATGATGCCAATCATTCAACCAAAAGAACTTTGGGAACAAAGTGGCAGATGGTTCGTTTATGGCAAAGAATTGATTAGACTAAAAGATAGACATGATAGAGAATATTGTCTTAGCCCTACCCATGAAGAAGTTATAACTACAGTTGTGAAAAATGAAATAAGATCATATAAAGATCTACCTCTTAATCTTTATCAAATACAAAACAAATATAGAGATGAAGTCCGACCTAGATTCGGATTAATTCGAAGTAGAGAATTCTTAATGAAAGATGGATACTCATTTAATCGCGATGAAGAGTCTCTAAATCAAACATATCAAGAAATGTATGATGCCTATACAAGGATATTTACTAGATGTGGCTTGAACTTTAGAGCAGTTGATGCAGATTCAGGTGCAATTGGTGGTTCATCAAGCCATGAGTTTATGGTATTAGCAGATACAGGAGAAGCAGCACTTACATATTGTGAAAGTTGCGATTACGCTGCTAATATGGAAATGGCCATTCATGGAAAAAGAAACTATGAAAATGGAATTGAAGGACAGCTTGAAGAAGTGAATACACCTAATAAAAAATCTATTGATGATGTTTCAGAATTCTTGAATATCAAACCGGAATTGATGTTAAAGACTTTAGTTTATAAAGCAATTTTCAAAGATGAAGAAAAATTCATTTGTGTAGTTGTTAGAGGTAATAGAGAAGTCAATGAAATAAAATTAATAAATGCAGTTAAAGCTATAGACTTAAACATGGCTGATAATGAAGAAGTCTTGAAAGCAACTAATACTCCAATTGGCTTCTTAGGACCAATTGGTTTAGCGGATATTGATATTTATGTTGATGAAGAAGTTATGGCAGTTAATAACGGTGCAACCGGTGCACTTAAGGAAGATTATCACTTTATTGGAGTTAATCCAAAAAGAGACTTTCCAGATAATTGTATAATAGGAGATTATCACAATGTAGATGAATATGATCATTGCCCTAAATGTGACGGAAATCTTAGTTTTAAAAGAGGAACAGAAGTTGGACAAGTTTTTAAATTAGGTAAAAAATATTCAGAAAAATTAGACTGTAAGTTCCTTGATGATAAAGGCGTTGAACAGCATGTAACAATGGGCTGTTATGGAATAGGTGTAGGCAGAACCATGGCCGCCAGTGTTGAACAAAACAACGATGACAGAGGTATAATATGGCCAATGGCAATAGCACCTTATCATGTGATTATAATACCAGTCAATATGAAAAATAGTGATATTGTTCATATAGCTGAAGACCTGTATCGAAATCTTTTAAAAGAAAGTATTGAAGTTATATTAGATGATACTGAGGAAAGAGCTGGTGTTAAATTTGCTAATGCAGATTTAATAGGTTATCCGATTAAGATTGTTATAGGCTCTAAGACACTTGAAGACAAAACTGTTGATTTCAAGATTAGAGCAACAAGTGAAGAATTAATAATGCCTTTAAATGAGGCTGTTGGAAAGATAAAAGAATTACTTCTGTAGGTGTAAAAATGAAAGAAAGATGGTTTGATTTTGTAAATCGACTAGAAATAAATGAAGGCTTAAAACATAAACTCGCATCAGGCAACAACATTGAATCTCAAATAAACCAGGAAAAGAAAAAACTGGATATATGCATTGATTTTAATGATTTTTTTCATCTTGATGAAATAATTTTGGCTGAGAAAGAAATAAGTGAATTTTTTTCACCATATGAAGTGAGATTAATGCCTTGTTATATTGATGATAAGCAAATTGATCTGACTGAATTAACTAAGTACTTGAATTATAGAATTTCTAATGAACTACCTTTTTTTCCAATAGATTCATTAAAATATTGCGATGACTGTAGTACTATAGAAATAACCTTGCCCTCTGATTTTCATTCAGAAGTATATAGTAAAAAAGGGATAAAGAACAAGATTCAAGAAATGCTTAAGAAATCAATTGTAATGAAAGACATCATTAATATTAAGGCTGTTAAAAATGATTCCTATTCTGCAAGGCTGGAAGATATTAAAAATAGAACCCAAGATGCTATAGAGGAAAATAAAAAGAACATAATAATAAAACCTATAAAAGCAAATGACAATAAAGAAAAAAATGTAATTAAAGCCAAAGGTCAAGTCAATGATGAAAGTATTATATTAGGTTCTGTAATTAGTGGTGATATAATTCCTGCGGAAGCTAAAGCAGAAATGATTAAAAGTATTTCTATGTTTGGAAAGGTAAAAGGTTACGAATCTAGAAATATCAATAAGGATAAAGTTCTAATAAGTTTTAATCTTATTTGGAAACGCTCAGGGATTCCCTGCAAGCTTTTTTTAAAGAAGAATCAGGAACAGCCAATTATTAAAGATGGAGCTATGGTAGCAGTAAGAGGTAAGTTAGAACATGATTCATATAAACATGACTATGTCTTAAATGCAAAAGATATTAACACATATAATATAGAAAAAGTTTGTGATAATGCAGAAAATAAAAGGGTTGAGCTTCACCTTCATACGAAAATGAGTTTTTTAGATGCTAATATTGACTTGAAGGACTTGTTTAGGAAGATGGAAGAGATGGGACATGATACTGTTGCCATTACTGACCATGGAGTAGTCCAAACTTTCCCTGAAGCCTATGCACTGGCAAAAGAAAAAAATCTAAAAGTTATCTTTGGAGTTGAAGGTTATTTATTTGATGATACAATCGAGACTGAATCAAAGCCAAAGACTTACCATGTAATTATATTAGTTGAAAGCCAAAAGGGAATAAAAAATCTTTATAGATTAATCAGTGAGTCACATATTAACTATTTCTATAGAAAACCTAGAATACCTAAAAGTCTTCTAGCCCAGTTAAGAGATGGTCTTATTATTGGAAGTGCCTGTGAAGCAGGTGAAGTTTTTAAAGGTATTGTTAATAAGGTTGAAAAAGATGATTTGCTAGAAATAGCTTCATTTTATGACTATTTGGAGATTCAACCAATATCAAATAATGAATACTTAATCAGAAACAATACAGTAGAATCCAAGGATGACTTAATTGATTTTAACAAGCAAGTTATAAAACTCGGCGAAATTTTAAACAAGCCGGTAGTGGCAACTGGTGACGTTCATTTTCTAGAAAAGGATGACAGTATATACAGAGCAATATTAATGAAAAGCAAAGGCTTTGCAGATGTTGTACAACCTGATTTATATTATAGAACTACCAATGAAATGTTAGCAGAATTTGAATATCTGAGCAAAGAAAAAGCCTATGAAGTTGTGGTTGCCAATCCAAGAGCAATAGCAGATAGAGTGGAGAAAGTTCGTCCAGTACCGGTAGGCTTATTTACCCCTAAAATTGAAGGTGCGGAAGAACAAGTAAAAGAGATAACTTATGAAAGAGCTCATAAGTTATATGGTCAGCAACTACCAGATATTGTAGAAGCCAGAATTGAAAAAGAATTGAATTCAATAATAAGTCATGGCTTTGCTGTGCTATATTTAATAGCTCATAAATTAGTCAAAAAATCAAATGAAGATGGATATGTAGTAGGCTCTAGGGGCTCTGTAGGCTCATCCTTCGTTGCAACTTTAATGGGTATTACTGAAGTAAACCCTTTAAATCCTCACTATATATGTCCTGAATGTTGTTATAGTGAATTTATTTTTGATGAATACGATTGTGGTGTAGAACTACCCCTTAAGAAATGTCCGAAATGTGGCTGTGAATTGAAAAAAGAAGGATTCAATATTCCGTTTGAAACTTTCCTTGGGATTGATGGTGATAAGATTCCTGATATTGACTTGAATTTTTCAGGAGAATATCAAAGTAAGATACATAAGTATACTCAAGAATTATTCGGCAAAGGCAATGTATTCAAAGCCGGTACTATAAGTACTGTAGCTGAAAAAACAGCTATTGGCTATGTTAAAAAATACTATGAAGAAGAACATATAGGTAATCCAAGAGATATAGAATTAATTTCCTTAGCTTCAGGGTGTGTAGGCGTGAAAAAAACAACAGGACAACACCCAGGAGGGTTAGTAATTGTACCTGAGCATGTTGATATTTATGATTTTACTCCAGTACAAAGACCTGCTGATGATGTTAAATCTGATATAACAACAACCCACTTTGATTACCATTCTATTGACAGTTGTCTGGTTAAATTAGACTTGCTTGGACATGATGACCCTACTTTGATAAAATATCTAGAAGAAATGACAGGTATTAATGCAATGGAAATTCCTCTTGATGACGAAGATACTATTTCCCTTTTTAGATCAAACAAAAAATTGATGCTAAAGGAAGACTTTGTAGAAACTGGAAGTTTAGGATTGCCTGAATTTGGTACTAGTTTCGTAAGAAAGATGCTTCTAGACACAAAACCTAAAGTTTTTTCTGATCTTATTAGGATAAGCGGTTTCTCTCATGGTACAGATGTTTGGCTCAATAATGCCAAGGATTTAATCGTTAGTGGAAGAGTTAAACTTAAAGAAGCCATATCAACAAGAGATGATATTATGATATATTTATTAGGGAAAGGTTTACAAGATACTGTAGCTTTCAAGATAATGGAAGATGTTAGAAAAGGTAAGAAATTAAAACCTGAATATATGGAACAAATGACAGAACATGATGTCCCAGATTGGTACATTGATTCATGTAATACAATTTCCTATATGTTTCCAAAGGCACATGCCACAGCCTATGTTATAATGGCTTTTCGTCTTGGCTATTTCAAGATAAACTATAAAGAGGCATTTTATGCCAGTTACTTTAGCGTTAGAGGCGATGCTTTCGACTTTAATATATTCAAGGATAAGGAGACAATCCATAGTAATCTTGAAAGACTAAAATTAGAAAATATATTAAATGCAAGAGAAAAAGATTTAAAAAACCTATTAGAAATCGGTTATGAAATGTATTTAAGAGATGTAGTGTTCACCCCGATAAGTCTATATGAATCATTAGCTAAGAGATTTGTCCTATCACCTGATGGATTAATACCACCTTTTTCTGCTATACCAGGATTAGGTGACAAGGTAGGAGACAATATTATTAGAGAAAGGGATATAAGTCCATTTTTATCGATAGAAGATTTACAAAGAAGATGTAAAATAAACAACACATTAATAGAAGAGATGAAGAAGTTGGGGATCTTAGAAGGTCTAGTCCAAAGTGCTCAACTTTCTTTGTTTGATTAAAAGGAGGTTTTAATTTGAGAAATGTAGCTTTTTTCTTAACCCCGAAACACGAACTAGCTCATCTGAATAAAGATGCAACAATAAGACAGGCCATTGAAAAATTTGAAAATCATGGTTCATTTTTAGAAATAATTGTTTTAGACAGTGAGGGTAGATTTGTTGGAATACTTAGTTCTAAGGATGTGCTATTAGCATTTAAAAAAATACCAGAATTAAATTTTGACAACTCTCATTTTTATAAGATTAAGGACTTAGATTATGATAAGAATGTAATTTCAGTGAATATTGATACTAGTTCTGATGTACTTGTTGAAATATGTAAGGTCCAAAATATTATACCGGTTATAGATGGAGAAAATCGCTTTATCGGTATTGTCAGACGGCCAAATCTTTTATTCTATTATTATCAGAAAGCAGGAATTAATGAAGATGAGTAATGAAAAAGACTATAACCAATTATCTTTGGATTTACACAAAAAATTCAGAGGTAAGATGGAAATAAGATCAAAAGTACCTTTGCTTACCAAGGATGATTTAAGCATTGCTTATACACCTGGTGTAGCTAAGCCCTGTCTGGAAATTGAAAGGGATGAGAGCTTAAGCAGGGTATATACTAATCGTGGTAATACTATCGCTGTTGTAACAGATGGATCGGCAGTTTTAGGCTTAGGCAATATTGGTGCAGCTGCTGCTTTACCAGTTATGGAAGGCAAGGCTATTTTATTTAAAGAATTTGCTGATATTGATGCAATACCTATATGTTTAAATACAAGTGACAAAGATGAGATTGTAAGAATTGTAAAGATAATGGAGCCTACTTTTGGTGGTATTAACCTTGAAGATATAAACGCTCCAAATTGTTTTTATATTGAAAATGAATTAAAGAAAATATGCAAAATACCAATTTTCCATGATGATCAACATGGTACTGCTGTGGTAACACTTGCAGCTCTAATTAATAGCTTGAAAATTGTTGAAAAAAGAATGGAAGATATAAGTGTAGTGATAAATGGTGCCGGTGCGGCAGGTATGGCTATAGCTAAAATATTGCTAGACCTTAATGTAAAAGATATTCTTATGTGTGATAGATCAGGAATCATCTATGATGGTAGATATGAAGGAATGAATCCATATAAGGAAGAGATAGCAAAAAGAACCAACAAGGGAAAAAAACAAGGTTCTTTAAAGGAAGCTGTTATTGGAGCTGATGTTTTTATTGGCGTATCACAAGCCGGAGCCTTAACAGAAGAAATGGTTACTACCATGAGTGCTGATAGTATAATATTTGCTATGGCCAACCCGGTACCAGAAATAATGCCAGACTTAGCAAAGGCGAGTGGTGCAAGAATTGTATCAACTGGTAGATCTGATTTTCCAAATCAAGTAAATAATGTGCTGGCATTTCCTGGTATTCTAAGAGGTACTCTAGATGTACAGGCTAGCGATATAAATGAAGCGATGAAAATTGCTGCAGCAGAAGCTATTGCTTCACTAGTTACAGATGAAGAGTTGAATGAGGATTATGTTATACCAAGTCCTCTAAATAAGGAAGTAGCCAAAGTAGTTGCAAGGAAAGTAGCTCAAGCTGCAATCGACTCTGGTGTAGCGAGGATTTAGTGTTAACTAAATATTCAACATTAGGAAATGTTAAAGAAGTGAAAATCAATATAATGAAATCAACTTTTATTGGAAATGGGATAGAGGTTAATAATCATCAACAGGGATTAGACTTCCTAATAACAATAAAAGAAAAGTACCCAGATGCTAATCATCATTGTTGGGCATATATAATTAATGGCAATAAAGTTTGTGATGATGATGGTGAACCATGTGGTACAGCAGGCTCGCCAATAGTGAATGTGCTGAAAAGAAATAACTTGAATAATACAATAGTTGTAATTACAAGATATTTTGGAGGAAAAAAACTTGGTGTTACTGGCTTAATTGCCGCCTATAGAGAAGTAACTGAGAAGTTAATTGCTCATTCTACCATTATAGAAAGAAAGCCTGGCTATATTTTTGAAATCACATGTGATTATAATTATGCAAATAAAATTATATCAAAAAAAGATTTTCATCTAAAGTTACTTGCGCAAGTATATACTGATGAAGTATATTTGAAAATCTTTATTGAACTAGAAGCAGCCAGGGAATATGAAAGTGATTTTTCAAATAATAATATTAAAATAAATAGTAGAATAGAAAGTATTAATTAGTTATCAAAATAGGTTTTTTATGGTATAATAAGCCCTTGAGGGGGTAGTAATGTGTCAATATTAGAAAAAAAAGACGAATTGATTTTAGCAATAAAAAATTCTGCAGAATACCTGGATTTCATTAGAGCAAAGGAAGATTTAAGTAAATATCCGGAACAAAATGAATATCTAGATGAATATAAAAAGATGTTATTGGAAAGTCAACTAGGACAATTTCTTGGAGATTTTGTTAATCCTATAACCAAGGAACAAATCGAAGAAATATACGATGAAATTTCACGATATGACGTCATAAATAATTATTTAAATGCCGAATATAGATTGAAAAATGTTCTGCAAGCAATTTATCAAGATCTTGGTCATATTATAGATATTAAAGAAGATAGAAAAAGCTATTTTATATAGGGGAGTAGAAATGGAAGAAAAAAATAAAAAGATTAATCAGCCAAAAAAACTGAATATTATTAAGAAAAAGAGAAAGAAACCTACACAACAACAAATAATTAAAATAGTTGCAATAGGATTAATGCTAGTTTTTGTAGGGAGTATCGTTGGTGGATCACTAGCCTCAGTATTTATGAAAAAGTCAGGATCAAATTATACTGAAGTTGATGTCCAGAATCAATTAATTCAAAGTGCCAAAGAGTATGAAGGTAAAATTTCCAAGGATCCAAAGGACACTGAGTCATTATATAACCTGGTAGAAATTTATTCTCAACTTGGCTATTTTGAAAGAAGTAAAGATAATGAAGAAACAGCTGTACAAAACTTTCTGAAAGCTGTTGAATATGCAGATTTGTTAAAAATAGCTAGCCCGACAATGGCTACTTCAGCCGATTATTTAAGAGCAGGCTACTTAGGTGAAGCAGGCAAGTTGGAGGAAGCCAAGGTTATTTATGAAGCTGTAATTGCAGGAAATTCAGATCCATTAATTTCTAGAATTGTATATGCAGATTTCTTGAAAAGTAAAATGAAAGATGATGCAGCTGCAGCTATACAAGTGCAAGCCGCAAAAGATGCTGCAATTACTGAAGCAGAAACTGAATATGTGGAAAGTTTATTAAAGCAATATAATCTAATTTAGTAATTAGTCAAAGAAAATAGTAGATATCTACTATTTTCTTTCTTTTTTATCCATAATTCATTATAAGTGGGGGTTTATGGTGAAAAGTGGTGAATAATTTTTTTAATTATGATATAATCCACCTAGGTGGTGATGAAAATGGTGCCTTTTGTTGGTGAATACAAACATTCTGTAGATAACAAAGGAAGAGTAATAATTCCTTCAAGATTAAGAAATAATTTAAAAGAAACAATATATTTATGTAAAGGCTTTGAAAAATGCCTGTTAATTTTGACATCGGAAGAGATTGATAAAATTTCCCTTAAGACTGAAAATGATTCTTTAACCAATGAAGGTAAAAGAAAATTTTCTAGAGCATTTTTTTCATCTATGGTAGAAGTAGTTTTTGATAGTCAAGGGAGAATCTTAATTCCGAGCAACTTAAAGGAATATGCGAAAATTAACACCGATGTGATTATTGTTGGTATTGGATACTATATAGAGATTTGGGAAAAAGAAATATGGGAAATGAATATTTCAGAACTTGATAAAGAAAGAAATAAACTTTCAGCATATTTAGAAGGAAAAAATAATGAATCATAAAACTGTATTACTTGATGAATCAATAGATGCACTGAATATAATTAGTGAAGGGATATATGTTGATTGTACACTAGGTGGTGGTGGCCACAGTGAAAGAATACTTGAAAAACTTGGTGGCAGTGGGAAATTAATAGCCATCGATCAGGATAACTATGCAATTAATAGGAGTAAGGAACGATTAAATTCATTTAACAACGTAATTTTTGTAAAAGATAATTTCTCTAATTTAGAGAATATCTTAAAAGAGTTAGGAATAGACAAAGTAGATGGTATACTTCTTGATTTAGGAGTATCATCATTTCAATTTGATGATAGGCAAAGAGGCTTTAGTTATTGGGATGAGGCTGTTCTTGATATGAGAATGGACCAGGAGGCTAGAATAGATGCGAAATTCATTATAAATAACTATACCCTTAAAGAGCTGACTAGAGTTTTTAATGATTATGGAGATGAGAAAAACGCCTATAGATTTGCTAAAGCAATCGTTAGAACAAGAGAAAAAACTCCTTTAATTACAAATAAAGATCTAGTTGAAACTATTAAAGCTACATTAAGCGAAAAAGAGAAAAGAAAACCCGGACATCCAGCTAGAAAAATATTTCAAGCTTTAAGAATTGAAGTGAATCAAGAACTTAAAGTTCTAGAAGATGTTTTACCTTCTATTGTTAAAAGTTTAAATATTGGAGGCAGGGTTGCAATAATTACTTTTCATTCAATAGAAGACAGAATAGTTAAACAGTTTTTTAAAAAAATGGAAAAGCCGTGTGAATGTCCATCTGATTTTCCTATTTGTACTTGTGGTAAGGTACCCTTATTAAGAATTATTGGGAAAAAACCGATTATACCGGATTTTGACGAACTAGATGTTAATTCTAGAGCAAGGAGTAGCAAACTAAGAGTTGCTGAAAAGATTTGAGGTAATTATGTCTAGATTTAAAGGAAGCAATAAAATTAATATAGTATTTTTCATGTTGATGATAACTGTTTTATTATTGATAACAAGTAGGGGTATAGCTGCTAACTTGAATCAAAGAAATATAGCTCTGACTAAAGAAGTAAGTGAACTTGTAAGTACTAATCAATGGATTAAATATCAGATAAGTGATAAAATATCACTAGAGAAAATAGAGGTCCATGCTAAAAGTAAACTTATGATGGTCGATGTTACCAATAAGGATATAAGATATTTATCTGTTGATTTAAATTATGTAAATGAAATTAAACAGGCAGAAATTAAAGAAGCCTGGTATATAAAGTTGCAAGAAAATGTAGGTGATATTTTCGATGGCCAATAAACCTTTGAAAAATAAAAATATAAAAAATAAATTAAAAAAAATGCCAGTTGGTAAAGCTGAAAACCGTAGGATAAAATTTTTTCTTACGGTTACAGGCTTTATTTTTTTTATAGTTATTTTAAGACTTTTCCAATTGCAGGTAGTGATGGGAAATGCACTGAGAGAAGAAAGCTTATCAATGAGAAGAGCTGAATCTGAAATAATAGCTGAACGTGGAAGCATATTAGATACAAATGGAATAGAACTTGCTGTAGATGCGTCTGTTTATTCATTATGGATTGACCCTAGTTATTTAAGACAAAATCTCGGGAGAGCAGAAATCAATAAAGAGCAAGCATCTGAATTGATAGGGAAGGCAGTAGATTTACAAACTGATTTTGTATTAAGAAAGATAGAACTAAATAGTGGATTTGTATGGTTAAAAAAAGAAGTATCATTTGAAGAAGTTGAAAGAATTAAAAATCTGGGTCTTACAGGACTATATTTTCAGGAAGAAGGCTCTAGATACTATCCGAATCATGCTGTAGGTGGTAATTTAATAGGTTTTGTAAATAAAACTGGAGTTGGTGTTGCAGGTTTAGAAGCAACATACAATAATATATTAAAAGGACAAAATGGCTTAATCAAAGGTGAAAAAGATGGTCAAAACAACTATATAGCAGATACAGTTAAAACTGTTAAAGAAGCGGAACCTGGAAATTCTATTGTATTAACTATTGATCAAAAAGCTCAATATATTGCAGAAAGAGAAATCGCAAAAATCGAAAATGATTTACAACCTGAGTCAGCAACTATAATGGTCATGGAAACTAAGACAGGAGCAATAATTGCATCTGCAAACACTAATAATTATGATTCGAATTCATATAGAAACTTAGATATAAATCTTTACAGAACCTTAGAATTCCAAAATATTTTTGAACCTGGTTCTACAATGAAGATAATTACAGCAGCAGCAGCAATAAACGAAGGTGTTGCTAATGAAGACTCTATTTTTTATGATAATACAGGATCGAGAACGATAGGAACCGATTCTATTAAGTGTTGGATTTATCCAAGAGCACATGGTAAAGAAACATTAACACAAGCTGTAGCTAATTCATGTAATCCAGTTTTAATTGATGTAGCAATGTTGCTTAAAAATAAGAATCCAGATTTATGGTATGATTATCTTAGAAAGTTTGGCTTTGGAACAAAAACAAAAATTGGTTTTAGTGGTGAAGCAAATGGCATCTTACCAGCTGGCAATGGTGATATATATCATGCCACTTCAGCAATAGGTCAAGGTATAGCCGTTTCACCTATTCAAATGATATCTGCTATTTCAGCTGTTGCAAATAATGGTCAAAAAATGAAACCTTACCTAGTTAAGGAAATAAAGGACCAAAATGGGAATATAGTAGAATCCTTTGAACCAATTATTGAAAGTCAGGTTGTTTCTAAAGATGCTGCTGAAGCAGTACAGAGAATGATGAAAGCCGTTGTTGATTCTGGAACAGGAACAAAATTTAAATTAAATAATAATATAGAATCAATGGGGAAAACAGGAACAGCACAAAAGGTAAATGAATTAGGCCAATATAAGGTTGGTAAATATATCATATCATATGTAGGTATTGCACCTTATAGAAATCCCAAGTATACTGTTTTCATTGTAATTGATGAAGCCAAAATTAATGGACAATCAAGTACTACCGTGGCTCCTTATTACAAAGCTGTAATGGAAGATATTTTAGCACTATATAGTGTAAGTGACAGTACAGGAACAAATACTATAAGTAATAAGATTGTTATGCCTGATTTAACAGGGTTGAATACAATCGATGCAAAAAATTTATTAAGTAATTTAGGATTAAATACTGAATTAGTTGGAAGTGGCCATATTGTATTACAATCTATTGGAAAAAACAGTCTTGTAAGCAAAGGGGAGAAGGTCATATTGACTGCGAAGGAACACAATCTGGACGGAACACAAGCCATTGTCCCAGCCTTAACAGGCTTAAGGCTTCCTGATGCCTTAAGACTCGCAGAAAATGCTGGTTTAGTGATAAATTACACAGGTGAAGGCAAGATTGTAGAACAAAATATTGCACCTGGTTCAGTTGTATTAAAAAACTCATCATTAGTTATTAGATTAGGGGAATAAAATGGAACTTAAGAATTTATTAAAGGGTATTGATTATAGTGTTTTAAAAGGTGATATTAGTATAGATATAAGCTCTGTAGAGTATGACTCAAGAAAAGTCGCTGCAGGAAGTCTGTTTGTTGCTATAAAAGGTTACGAAACAGATGGACACCTTTTTATACAAAAGGCTGTTGAAGCTGGTGCCAAAGCCGTTATACTTGAAGATGAGCCCAATATTGATCACGGTGATGATATTGTGATTATCAAAGTAGAAAATAGCAGAAAATCACTTGGATTCATTAGCTCAAATTTCTTTGGGAATCCAGGAGATAATTTAAAGATAATAGGGGTAACTGGAACAAATGGGAAAACATCAATAACCTATTTTTTAAAAAGCATACTAAAAGAAGCCGGTTATAAAATTGGGATAATAGGTACTATTGAAAATCAAATTGAGGATATAGTTTATGAATCTGCAGTAACGACTCCTGAATCAAGAGATATTCAAGAGCTTCTAGCAAAAATGGTAGAAGTTGGTTGTGAATATTGTGTTATGGAAGCTTCAAGTCATGCATTGTATCTTGATAGGGTAGCTGCAATCCCATTTAAAACAGCTATCTTCACTAATTTGACCCAGGATCATCTAGACTTTCATAAAGATTTTACTGAATACTTAAATGCCAAAAAAATACTATTTACATATATTGGTGAGGATGGATTTTCAATTTTAAATGCCGATGACAAAACTTTTGAGGAAATAAGCAATATGGCTGGCGGAAAAATTGTAAGTTATTCTATAACTGAAGATAGTGACTATAAGGCATCAGAGATAAATATGGATATAAATGGCACAAGTTTCACCTTATTAAATAAGGGGAATAATAATAGAATTTATTTAAAAATGATTGGTGAATTTAGTATTTACAATTCATTGGCTGCTATTGCTGCTGCTCATGAACTAGGGATTGCTTTTTCTATAATAAAAGAAGGATTGAGCAAGGTAAGTGTTAATGGCAGATTTCAATTAATAGAAAGTAACAAAGATTTTGCGGTTGTAGTTGATTATGCCCATACACCTGACGGTTTATATAATGTATTGTCAACTGCTAGAAAAATAACTGGTGGAAAAGTAATATGTGTTTTCGGTTGTGGTGGCGATAGGGATAAAAAGAAAAGACCCATCATGGGAAAGGTTGCAGGAGAAATTAGTGACTATTTAGTTGTAACCTCTGATAATCCAAGAACTGAAGATCCTGTAAAAATTATTGATATGGTTGAAGTAGGAGTTAAAGAAACTTCTGCTAAGTATATTAAAATCACAAATAGAAAAGAAGCAATTGCATATGCAATTGAGATGGCGGAGCCAAAGGATATTGTTATTATTGCCGGTAAAGGTCATGAAGACTATCAAATAGTCGGAAAAACCAAATATCCATTTAGTGATTATGAAATAGCTAAAAAGATTTTAGATAGTAAGGAATGATATTATGATTTGTAATTTAGCTGAATTAAAAGAACTTTTTAAAATAATACCAGATAGTAATGATATAGATGTATCTATTGAAGCAATATCAACAGATACTCGTATTTTGAAGAATGATGAAGTTTTCATAGCAATCAAAGGTGAGAATTTTGATGGCCATAATTTTGTTAAAAAGGCGATAGAAATTGAAGCTTTAGCAATTATTGTTGCAAGAAATTTTGATACAACTAAATACAACTATAAAAATTTTATAAAAGTAGAAGATACAATCAAAGCTTATGGAGATATCGCTAGATTTTATAGACAAAGAAATAATTTTATTGTAGTAGCAGTAACCGGCTCATGTGGCAAGACAACTACCAAGGATATGATTGCCAGCGTATTGAGTGAAAAATACAAAGTAGAAAAAACATTTCAAAATAACAATAATGAAATAGGCTTGCCATTTACAATCCTACATGCTGATTCGAAAACAGAAGTGATAGTTTTAGAAATGGGAATGAGAGCAAGAGGGGAAATTGAATATTTAACTAAAGTAGGGTTACCAAATATTGGAATAATAACTAATATAGGAATCGCTCATATTGGAGAGTTAGGTAGTCAGGAAAATATTATGCATGCAAAAGGTGAACTTCTTGAAAATTTACCTAAGGATGCCATAGCAATAATAAATGGTGAAGATGGTTTTTCTAATAAATTGAAAAAGAAGTTTTCTGGAAAAATCAGAGTATTCGGATTTAATGAGAATGCTGATATAAAAGCTTTGAATATTATGACTGAAGGGAAAGCTACATTAGTCGATATAATAAGAGATGATGAAGAGTATAAAGCTTCACTTAATTTCAAGGGAGATCATCTGATCCTAGATTGTTTAATTGCTATCGAAACAGGATTAACATTAGGTGTTGATATTAGGGAGTCAGTGGAAGCTTTAAACAGTATGGAAGTATCTCCTGGTAGACTAGAGTTAATTAAGAATGATAAATATACAATTATTAACGATACATATAATGCTAATCCAGATTCAATGAAAAAATCAATTGAGGTACTTTTAGGCTATGAAGGTTCTAAAATTGCTGTTTTGGGAGATATGAGAGAACTTGGGGAAAATGAGATTGCATATCATGAAGATATGGGAGCATATTTATCAAACAAGGAACTAAAAGCCTTAATAACTGTGGGCAAGCTTGGAGAACACATAGGTGCTGGTCTTAAAAAAACAAACATTTTAAATACACCGATATTTACATTTAACAATAATATTGAAGCTGGGGAAAAACTCAAGGAATTGATTTCTTTAAATGATATAATTCTTATCAAGGGTTCTAGAGCTATGGCCATGGAAGAAATAATAGAAATAATAGAGGAAGACATGGTGATATAATGTTATATTTGAAACTCATAATTGTTTTTATATTTACCTTACTCTCAGGGTTATTTATAACTGTAAAACTAAGAAAATTAAAGTTAGCACAAACTATAAGAGAAGATGGACCACAATCTCATTTTAAAAAATTAGGAACGCCAAGTATGGGGGGTCTAATATTTCTGATTCCGATTATAATGTCAAGTCTATTATACCTGACCCAATCACTAATTCCTTTATTGGCTTTAATTGGGTACAGTTTTATCGGTATTTATGATGATTTGGATAAAAGAGTTATCAAGTCGAGTGGTGGGTTATCAATCAAGAGAAAGCTTTCGCTGGAAATTGTAATGGGTTTAATTGTGGGTATAATTTCTGTAATCTATATGGACAACACCAATATAAGCTTAACAAGTAATTTATCAATTAATGCAAATTGGATGTTCTATGCTATATTTATAACCATATTTTTAATAGCTGTTACCAATGGTGCAAATTTGACAGATGGATTAGATGGGCTAGCTACATTAACCTCAATCCCAATTTTCCTGCTTTTTATTGCTATAAGCATACAACAAGGGAATTATCAATTAGCTGAATTTAATGGACTTATTGTTTTTGCACTATTAGGCTTTTTAGTCTTTAATATACACCCAGCAAAAATTTTTATGGGTGATACAGGTTCATTAGCATTAGGCGCAATTGTTGCCGGGATGTCAATTTTATTAAATATAGAATTACTGCTTATTGTTTTTGGCTTCATTTATGTTATAGAAAGTATATCTGTATTATTGCAGATTGTATATTTTAAAAGCACTGGGGGTAAACGTTTGTTTAAAATGGCTCCGTTGCATCATCATTATGAATTACTAGGTTGGAGTGAAACTAAGGTTGTGTCATTATTCACATTAATATCCTTTGTGGCTTCTTTCTTAGCGTATATTATATATATTGTATTGTAGGTGAATTATGAATTTTAGTAACATGAAAATATTAATATTAGGAAAAGGGAAAACAGGCACAAGTACTGCAGAGTTTTTGATAAAACAAAAATCTATAGTGGTCCTTGTTGATGAAGCTGATGATGGTCCATTCTTAAATATTGATCCCATTGGTTTTGATTTAATAGTTCATTCTCCAGGAATATCAAGACAACATCCATTTCTACTTAAGTGCGATGATTTAGGGATTAAGATAACTAATGAAATAGAATTAGCCTACAATTATGTTACCAAACCAATAATTGGTGTAACTGGAACAAATGGTAAGACGACAATAGTAAATCTTATTGATTATATTTTAAAGAAATGTAATCAAAAAAGTGCCTTGGTCGGAAATGTTGGTAATCCTTTTATTAATTCTATAAATGATGACATTGATGTTTATGTTTTAGAGTTATCAAGCTATCAATTAGAAACAATAGATAATTTCAGACCTCATATTGCAATAATTTCCAATTTAACACCTGACCATTTGGAACGACATAAAACTATGGAAAACTATTTAAGAATTAAAACTAATATATATTTAAATATGGATAAGAGTGACTTTCTAATTCTTAACTATGATGATCAAAATCTTAA
>JBGSJN010000126.1:0-9496 GCA_041741995.1 Bacillota bacterium | reverse complement strand
CCAATATTCTTCTTCTATAAATGCATCAATTTCTTTCTCTCTATCAATTATTAGTTGCACGGTTACCGATTGGACCCTCCCGGCAGATAGTCCTTTCTTTATTTTTTTCCAAAGTAGAGGGCTTAATTTATAGCCAACTATTCTATCTAATATCCTTCTAGCTTGTTGAGCATCTACAAGGCTTTTATCAATCTTTCTCGGGCTTTTTACCGCTGCCTTAATTGAACTTTCTGTTATTTCATTAAATTCAATTCTGCAAAGATCTTCCTCCTTTAAACCAAGTGCATTGCTTAAATGCCAAGCTATAGCTTCCCCTTCTCTATCAGGGTCAGTTGCTAGTAGTATCTTTGATGCACCTTTGGCAGCATCCTTAATTTCTTTTAATATCTTGCTTTTTCCATGTACAGTAATATATTTTGGTTTAAAGTCGTTTTCAAGATCTACACCTAAGGTGCTTTTCGGTAAATCTATTATATGACCAACAGATGACTTGACTGAATAGTTAGTACCTAGATATTTCTTAATAGTCTTTGCCTTTGATGGTGATTCCACAATTATGAGATTCTTAGCCATTTATTCCTCCTTGCTTGATATAATGGTAATTCTACACAAACAAATTTTCTATTGCAAGTATATTAAACAAATATCCTACATTAGTAATAGTAGATTATATTAAAATCTAAGTGATTTTAGATATTCCTTTAACTCGCTTATATTGTAACCAGTTAAATCAAGTCTATCATACATTTCTGCAGTTAGGAAAATATCTCTACCTAAATCCAAGGCATAATCCATAGTAATTATAGATCCACTTTTTTCTTTTGCATAGACTAGGACCAATAAGTTACCTAATCCTGCAATCAATCTATTTCTTCTTGGAAAATGCCAAGGTAAAGGATTAGCATTTAAAGGATACTCCGAAATCAAGCCACCTTTTTCAATAACTTTTTGATATACATTTTTATTATAACTTGGATATATTCTATCAATACCACATCCAAGTACACCTATACTAATATCTATACCTTGATGGAAACTTGCATCGATACCTTTAGCTAATCCACTTACGCCAATAATATTCATTTTACTAAGACCAATTCCTAGGTTCCTGGCCATCTTAATATATTTAGAAGGTGCTATTCTACTACCAACAACCGCAATCATATACTTTTCCAATAGATCAGTATTCCCTATATAATAGAAGGCAATAGGAGGATTAATGGAAAGTTTAAGTTTTACAGGATATGTTTCATCATAAATTGAGATAATTTTAAATTTTAGTTTTTCTTCATTTTTTTTAAACAAAAGATATTCCTTTGAAATCCTATTAGAATTTTCTTTGCTTAAATACTTCATCAGAAAAGAAGTTTCTGACAAATTTTGCATATAGTCAAGATACATCATTTTCATAGTTTTAACACTATATGCCAATTCTATGATTTTAGACCACAAATATGTTCTCATCACTCTATTTTCCTTGTTTTTTATAGGCTTTTCCAATATACTAATAATGTATGTTATCAAATATGTGGAGGAGGGAATCACTTGTCATTAAAATGTGGAATAGTTGGCCTGCCAAACGTAGGTAAATCAACTTTATTCAATGCTATAACTCAAGCAGGAGCAGAATCTGCAAATTATCCTTTCTGCACAATTGAACCAAATGTTGGTGTTGTAGCTGTACCTGATAAGAGATTAAATGATTTGAGCGAACTTTATATCTCAAAAAAGACTATACCGACAACTTATGAATTTGTAGATATTGCAGGACTTGTCGCCGGTGCTAGTAAGGGGGAAGGTCTTGGCAATCAGTTTTTAGCTCATATTAGAGAAGTAGATGCAATCGCCCAAGTTGTCCGTTGTTTTGAGGATTCAAATATTACTCATGTATCAGGCAAGGTACGACCAGAAGATGATATTGATACTATTAATCTTGAACTAATACTTGCCGATCTTGATTCTATGGAAAAACGACTTGATAAGTTAAAAAGTAAAGTCAAATCTAAAGATAAAGAAAGTATTTCAGAACACGCTCTTGTTGAAAAAATCTTAGTTGCTCTTCAAGACAGCAAACCTGCAAGAAGTTTAGATCTTGATGAAGAAGAAATAAAAATCATCAAACGTCTTAATCTTCTAACTAGCAAACCAATAATATATATTGCTAATATCGGTGAGGATGAAATTCATGAACGTTTTTCTCTACCACTAGTATTAGAAGTAATTAAAAAAGCTGAAGAAGACAAAGCGGTAGCTATTCCTGTATCTGCAAAAATCGAAGCAGAAATTGCAGAACTTAGTCCTGAAGAAAAAAAAGAGTTTTTGAAAGATCTCGGTTTAGAGTATTCAGGTCTTGAGGAGATAATTAGTGCCACATATGAACTATTAGGTTTGATAACCTATTTTACTGCTGGTGAAAAAGAATCTCGTGCCTGGACAGTTAAAAAAGGGACTAAGGCTCCTGGTGCTGCCGGAGTAATCCATACTGATTTCGAACGTGGTTTTATCAAGGCTGAAGTTATTAGTTATGAAGACTTAATAACTTTAAGATCTGAAGTTAAAGCTAAGGAAGCTGGTAAATTACGTATCGAAGGCAAAGAGTATATAGTACAAGATGGCGATGTCATGCATTTTAGATTTAATGTTTAATAATTTTGTTGAGGTGTAATTATGAAAAAATTTTCCTTTAAAGGTGGAATCCATATTCATGGCAGCGCTGAAAAAAAAGCGTTAACCACTAATTCACAAATCATCATACCTAAAGATCCTGAATACCTTTATCTACCTCTTAACCAACAACTAGGAAGACCATCAGTACCTGTTGTTGCAGTTGGTGATCAAGTTAAAGCAGGACAAATTTTAGCAAAAATGGATGGCGGTTTTTCTGCCAATATACACTCCCCTATAAGTGGGATTGTTGAGCATGTAGATTTCCTAATAAATGAACCTACAGGTCAACTTAGTAAATCTATTGTGATAAAAAATGATTTTAGTAATCAAGAAGTTGAATATATTTCAAGAACAACTGATGAAGCCATGAAACTAACGGCTAAAAACATAGTTGATATAATGGAAGAATCTGGATTAGTAGGACTTGGAGGTGCTACCTTCCCTACTCCAATAAAATATACCGGAAACAAAAAATGTGATGCAGTTATACTGAATGGCATAGAATGTGAGCCATATAATACAGCTGACTACGTTATTATGAAAAATCACTGTAAAGAAGTAATTAGAGGCTTGAAATATATGTTGATAGCTAGTGGAGCTTCTAAAGGCTATATATGTATTGAAGATAACAAGATGGATGTTTTTGAAACATTCAGACAAACCCTTAGTGGTGATACTGATATACAAGTTGCTCTCTTCAAAGAAAAATACCCCCAAGGTGCAGAAAAGCAACTAGTAAGCGCTCTATTAAACAAGGAGGTACCTTATGGTGGCCTGCCTATTGATATAGGAGTTATTGTCAACAATGTTGGTACTGCTAAAGCTCTTTGCGATGCAGTTGAATTAGGCAAACCACTAACTCATCATTATCTAACTATTACTGGTAATATTAAAAGTCCTTCCAACTATTATGTTCCAGTGGGTATCCTATTCAAAGACTTAATAGATGATGAAGATTTTGATAAAAACAATGTTTTATTAGCTGGTGGTTTAATGATGGGTAAAACCATGTATACAGAAAATACACCTGTTACAAAAGGTATAAATGCAATTATATTATTAGAAGATTTACCAAAGGTCAGTCCTGAACTACCATGTGTACGTTGTAGCAGTTGTATCGATAATTGTCCAGCCTTTTTAGCTCCTACTACTTTGTCTCAGTTAGTTAAAAACAATAAGTATGACACGCTTGATGAATATGGTATTTTAGCTTGTATCGAATGTGGTACCTGTTCTTATGTTTGTCCATCACACATACCACTGCTTGATTATATTAGACATGGTAAACTTGAGTTAAGGAGGAGATAAATATGGAAAACAAAATGAGAAAAGTTACTTGGTCACCGTTTGCCCATAGTGGTAATAGTGTTAATATGGCTATGTTGGATGTTATCATCTCTTTAATTCCCGTAATTTTGGCTAGTATTATATTTTTTAGAATGGGTAGTGTACTTGTACTTTTGACTACAACTGCTGCTGCAGTTTCTTTTGAATATATTTCTAGGTTGGTTTTAAAAAGATATAATTCATGTCAGGATTTAAGCGCAGTTGTTACAGGTTTGATACTTGGATTGACCTTACCTCCCTCCACTCCACTTCTTATAGCAATTTTAGGATCATTAATTGCTATAGTTGTAGTTAAACAACTGTTTGGAGGAATCGGGAATAATGTCTTTAACCCAGCTGCTGCTGCTAGAGCATTCCTCGCAATCGCTTTTTCAGTACCATTAACTAATTGGGTTAATCCTATGACCGCCACTTATGTAGATGCTACAACTAGCGCTACTCCATTATCCCTGGTTAAAACAGTTATGATGAATATTAAAGCTGGTGATTTGGAAGCAGCAAGATCTGCATATAGTGTTATTGAAAGTGATGCGGTTGGCTTAATTAAGTTATTATTTACAGGTGAAGTTGCTGGTTCTCTTGGAGAAACTAGTGCTATTGCTATAATTATTGGTTTAATATATTTAATAGTTAAAAAACGTATCCATACTGAGATTGTTGCCTCATATATTGGTTCAGCTTTTCTAGTAACAATAATTCTAAGTTTGATTTATGATTTAGGACCTTTATTCCCGCTTATCAGTATTTTAGCTGGTGGTTTGTTATTTGGAGCTGTCTTTATGGCAACTGACTGGGTCACTAGTCCTATGACAAAAAAAGGACGTATAATTTTTGGTATCGGTCTTGGAGTTCTAACTATTATTATCAGGACATTTAGTAATTTTCCAGAAGGTGTTGTATTCTCTATTTTGATAATGAATATGGCCACTCCTTTAATTGATAGACATACAGGAAATAGAATTTTCGGAAAGGTTAAGGTAAAAGACAATGAAAAAAAATAGTTTAATCAAAACTAGTCTTTTGCTTGGTACGATTACAGCAATTTTAGCAGTTGCAGTTTTCTTTGTTAATAGTATAACTACCACTGTTATAAGTACGAGTGAAGCCACCAAGTTGAATTCTTATTACGAATCTATTTTCCCTGATAGTGATTATGAGATAATATACAACAAAATGCAAAAAAAGGATAAAAGTGACAACATTATCAGTGTGGCTACAGCTACTAAAGATGGAGAAGTAATTGGATATTTATATTTAGCATCTTCAAATGGTTATTCTGGCGAGGTTGTTAGTTTGGTAGGAATTGATGCAAATCAGTCTAAAACAATTAAAGTTATTGTAACTAAACAAAGTGAAACCCCAGGTCTTGGAAGTCTTGCACCAGAACCTAAGTTTATAGATCAGTTTACAGATAAATCAACTGATGAGGTTTTAAAGGCTAAGGATAATATTACTGCGATAACAGGGGCTACAATCACCTCTACTGCAGTTGTCAACGGTGTTAATGAAGCATTTGCTGATTTTAATACTAACTATACAAAGTAGGGAGGTTAATATGAAAATTTCAGATATATTTAAAAATGGAATTTATAAAAAAAATGCAATATTAATAATGCTATTGGGCATGTGCCCTACTCTAGCAGTTACAACATCTTTATCAAATGCTATTGGCATGGGTGTTTCTGTAATAGCTATATTGACAATGTCCAATATACTAATATCAACTTTAAGGAAAATAATTCCTCCAGCAGCTAGAATCCCTGCCTATATTGGTATTATCGCTGCTCTTGTAACCATAATTGAGATGCTAATACATGCCTATGTACCAACATTATATGTAAGCTTGGGTATTTACTTACCATTAATCGTAGTTAACTGTATAATTTTGGAAAGAGCAGAGTCATTTGCTAGTAAGAATAAGATTCTATATGCTGCTTTTGATGGTTTAGCTGTTGGTCTTGGATTTACCTTAGCTTTACTTTTAATTTCAGCAATTAGAGAATTATTAGGTACAGGAGCTTTATTAGGTTTCACTATTTTACCGTCTGCTACTAATATGTTGATAATGATTCTACCACCTGGCGCATTTTTAACATTAGGAATTATATTAGGCGTTATGGGTCATTATGCTAATAAGAAAAAGGAGGAACTAGAAAATGAATAACATAACTTTTTACTTTAGTTTAGTTTTTTCTGGAATTCTTATAAAGAATGTACTATTATCACAATTTCTAGGTATATGTCCATTTCTAGGTGTATCTAAAAAAACTTCAAGTGCTATCGGGATGGGTATATCTGTTACTGTTGTGCTAGTTTTGGCATCAATGGTTTCATATGCTTTCTATTACCTAGTTCAAGTCCCTTTTCATCTTGAATTTTTAAGAACAATTTCTTTTATCATTATAATAGCTTCAATTGTACAATTAATTGAAGTATTAATGAAAAAGTATATGAGAAGTATGTATGAATCACTTGGAGTATACTTACCTCTTATTACTACAAACTGTGCTGTGTTAGGAATTGCAATCATAAATATAAACAATGGTTATGATTTTCTAGGTTCAATTCTTTATGCTTTAGGAAGTGGTTTAGGATTTTTATTAGTTATAGTTTTATTTTCTGCAATAAGAGAAAAATTGGAATTAATGGATATTCCTAAGGCTTTTAAAGGACTGCCTATTGCCCTAATTACTGCAGCATTTATGTCCTTAGCTTTCATTGGTTTTGGAGGTATACTATAATGTTAGAAACTCTTATAATCTTTTTAATCTTAGGACTATTACTAGGTGCGATTCTTGCTTTTGCAAGTGTTAAATTTCACGTAGAAACAGATCCAAAACTAGAAGAAATAATTGAAGCCCTACCTGGTGCAAACTGTGGAGCCTGTGGTTTCCCTGGTTGTTCAGGTTGTGGTAAGGCCATATTTGATGGTAAGGCACCTGTAAACAGCTGTCCAGTAGGAGGTTCTGCTACAGCTACTGTAATAGCTGGTATTATGGGAATTGAAGCTAATTCCGATCAAAAACCTCTTGTAGCAAGAGTTAAATGTAATGGTGCAGATAATGCCAAAGCAATATATGAATATAGTGGAGCTAAATCTTGCTTGTTAGCAAAAAATTCGTTCAGTGGTATGAAATTATGCGACTTTGGTTGTTTCGGACTTGGTACCTGTGCAGTTAGTTGTCCTTTTGATGCTATTGAAATGATCAATGGTCTTCCAAAAGTAAATGCTAAGAAATGTACTGCTTGTGGAGTCTGCGTAAAAGCTTGTCCTCAATTTCTAATGGAACTAATACCACAAGATCAAAAAGTTCTGGTAAATTGCAATAATACTGATAAAGCTAAAAATGCTATGTCAGCTTGCAAAGTTGCTTGTATTAAGTGTAAAAAATGTGAAAAAGCATGTAATTTTGATGCTATCCATGTTGGTAGTGTTGCAGTTATTGATTATGCAAAATGTACCAACTGTAGAGCATGTGCTGAGGTTTGTCCTACACATGCAATTCTAGTCTATGAAAAGAACAATATTGTTAAAGTTGTAGCTGAAGCTGAGGAAAAATCAAGTTGTTCAGGATGCAGTGCTAATTGTGAACGTTAAAAAAATAGCTTTTATCATATTTGCACCTTTAATAATCCTAACTTTGCTATATTTTTACATAAATCACAATATTACAGTTTCGCAGACTCAATTTCTTATGAATACTACTATAGAAATTAAATTGTATGGGAAGAATTTAGAGAAACAGAAGTTAGAGAAAATAATCAATAATACATTTGACGTTATTAAGGAAGTAGAAGACAATTCTACTTCCTATAATGAATATACAGGTAATGCTGCTTCTTTAAATAAGAATAGAGGCTCTTATTATCAAGTTAATCAAGATTTAATTAACCAACTGTCTATCAGTATACCCTTTTATGATTTAACTAAAGGAGAGTTTAATATAAGCCTTTTCAGGACTGTTAATCTGTGGAGAGATAGTGTAGCAACTAACACACTTCCATCAAAGGAACAGGCCCTAAATTCATTAGGATCTTCTACTCCTAATGATATATTTATTGATATTTTTAATAGTAGAATTATACTCCCTTCAGATATGGAAATTGATTTAGGAGCAGTAAGCAAAGGATATAGTTTAGATGAGGCTGTTAAATTCTTAAAACATTCTGGTATTAAGAAAGCCTTAATAAATGCCGGAGGTAATATTTTAGCTTTAGGCAGCCCTGATGATAGAGATTATTATACTATAGCTGTACAAGATCCTCATAATATAAGTAGAATGATTGGTACTGTAAAGTTAAAAGATAGTCAAGTTATAGCAACGTCAGGTAGCTATAATCGTTATTATGAAATAAATGGCAAAAAGTTTTCACACATACTTTCAGGCACAACAGGATATCCTACGGATTTATATAAATCCGTTACAGTACTAACTAATAAAGGTATTATAAGTGATATTCTTTCAACTGCACTATTTCTATTATCAATTGAAGATGGTGAAAGATTGATAAGTAAATTAGATTATCCTGTGGAAGTTCTTTATGTTACCAATGATGATAAAATCATTAAGACGGAGGGTTTTGAAATTGAATTTTCCAAAGATAACCAATATAAGAGTGAATAAGAAAGAATTGTTAATTATAATTATTCTACTGATGATTGCAATTGCAGGCTTTTTCTTGTTTAGAATTAGTGGACAAGGAACTTTAGTTGAAATCAAGATAGCCCAAAAAACATATGGTACTTATGATTTAAATATTGATCAAGAAGTCCTTATATCTGATGATCAAGGGCTATTATTGATGAAATGTTTGATAAAAAGTGGTAGTGTACGGGTTTTAGAAAGTGATTGTCCCGACAAAATCTGTATTGATGAAGGTTCTATTAAACTTACCGGACAAACAATAGTGTGTCTCCCTAACAAAGTAGTTATAAAAATTATTAGTGATAATGAGAAAATTGACGGAGTATTACAATGATTAAAAGTAAACATATTGTCTTAATAAGTGCACTTTTGGCTTTATCATTGATATTTGGATATATTGAAATGCTTTTACCCTCTTTCCTTCCAAATCCCGCGTTCAAAATAGGATTAAGTCAAATTCCCATATTATTGACTTTTTACTTAATTGATTTAAAATCTGCTGCTACAGTTTCGATTGGTAAAGTATTACTGATGAGTCTACTCTTTGGATACTTTCTAAGTTATTTGTTTTCAGTGAATATTATTGGAGCAATTTTTTCAATTACCTTCATCTGGTTTTCTAACCAATTAAAATTTAGTGTTCCAATGACTAGTTTAATGTCGTCTTTAGGTCATAATTTTGGACAATTTATAATTATTGGATATACTTTGGGCTGGAGTGTAGCTTTGTTCTATCTTCCACTCATCATAGTATTTTCAATAATCTTCGGACTTACTATAGGCTTTATCTCAAAAATGGTTTTAATAAAAATAGAGAAAAGGTTTTAAAACCTTTT
>JBGSJN010000125.1:0-4695 GCA_041741995.1 Bacillota bacterium | reverse complement strand
ATAAGCCAAATCATAAATCTTAACTGGACTACCCATGTCAAGAATAAAGACCTCACCACCCTTGGCGTAGGCCCCTGCCTCTAATACAAGCTCGGAAGCTTCAGGAATAGTCATGAAAAACCTTGTCATTTCCTTATTAGTAATAGTAACAGGTCCACCAGCCCTTATTTGATCTAAAAATAAAGGAACAACAGAACCAGCACTACCAAGCACATTACCAAAACGCACCGCTACAAACTCAGTCTTACTTCTGCCATCAAGAGCAGTTAGATAAATCTCACAAATCCTCTTAGTAGCACCCATAACATTTACAGGATTAACTGCCTTATCACTACTAATCATCACAAATTTACCAACTCCATAAGCATCAGCAACCTGTGCCAGTTTTACAGTTCCAAGAACATTTGTCTTAATGGCTTCTGCAGGATTCTGCTCCATCAAAGGCACATGTTTCAAAGCAGCCGCATGGAAAACCAAATCAGGTCTATGTTTAGCAAAGACTAGCTCCATCTTTCTCTTATCCCTGATGGATGCAATCACGTAGGTGATCTTAACACCAGTCTTCAAGTTATTAAACTCATGTTCAAGGTTAAATATACCATTTTCAGAAATATCAAGGACAATCAATGCCTTAGGACTATGTAACAATATATCACGACATAGCTGTGATCCTATGGAACCAGCACCTCCGGTTACTAAAACGACCTTCCCTTTAATATACTTATCAGTGGTTTCCCTATCCAAGGAAACAGGATTACGGCCAAGAAGGTCCTCAAGGTTTACCTCTCTTAAATTTTCAATGCCAATTTTATCAGTAAGTAAATTAACTATATTTGGCATTATTTTTACTTCACAGCCAGTCTTCTTGCAAATATTTAGAATTTCCTTCTTGTTTTCCGGATCAATATTTGCGATAGCTAATAAGATTAAATTTATACCCATACTTTTTACAACTGGTCCTATACTTTCTCTTCCACCAATAACCTTAACGCCAGAAATATAGCTGCCATGTTTGGAAACATTGTCATCAATGAAAGCTACCGGAAGATACCCAAGAGCAACATTCAACCTCATATCTCTAAGACAAATCACACCAGCCTGTCCAGCCCCTATAATCAATACACGCTTCGGGGCACCAGTCATCTTCCTTCTCATATTTCCATAAGAAGCAATTAACCTGAATGAAAATTTGAAAAAACCAGAAAAGAAAAACATAAAAACCCAGGCAATAATATGAATATTCAAGGGAATACGACTTCCGATAATCGTAAAAACAGAAGTAACCATGATAAAGCTCAATATATTTGCACCTAGTATCCTGATTATTTCATGTATTCCTGCATAAATCCAAATATTGTTATATAGACTAAAAATATTAAAAACTAAAATAACAATCACACTAACAGCCACAATATATCTTAATAAGTTGACATATGAAACACCAGCCCAATTATAGTTGGCATATAGTATAACTGCTACAAGATATGATGCATTGACTAAAATAATGTCTACCAGCATCATCCAAAAACGTCTAAAAAACATATTCATCCCCATTATTTATCTTCCCCTTCAAATTAATAAATCAACATTAATAAATTTTTTCTTTTTCTATAGAACTTGTACATTTAAAATGATTAAAAAAAAATTTTTAATCATTTGTTCCTTTTATCTAGTATACGTTTTCTACAACAATATAGTTTATACGTTAAGAATAACGAACTTATTATATCACATTTCAGTTATTCTTTCAAATTGACTATGTAATTTATTCAATACATTATTAAATGAATAAAGCAAAGGTATCACTATAGTACATTTGCTTTAATATAGTATCTAATATATATAGCTCATGGAAATACCTGTCCTATTTTACCTGAAGTGGATAAAACTGTAAATATATGAAAAACGACTATGGTAAATAGTCGTTTAACCTTTTTATTTTAAATATTTATTTATCTAGATAGGTTACAGGATGCAATATTAACTCATAGCTAATATAACATCTATCACTTTTTAACATCAATGTTTTCGTCCCTAGTATTTTTACCGAATATCTTATACAAAGGACAAAAACCAACTAAACCTGTAGCTAACAAAATAGCCCCAATTATAATCAAAACTATCTGCAAAACACCAGTAAAAAATACAGTTAAAAGTAACAATACCAAACCAACAATACTTCTAATAAGTCTTTCTACATTACTTTGATTTTTCATCATAATAAATTACCCCCTTATCACCTTCATATTTACTCTATACCTAACCTAAAAATAACAATAAAAAAAGGATTTGTCAAATCAAATCTTTACCCTTAAATAAAACTTTCTAACAATACCCTTCAACCAAATATCAAGCCTAGAAATGGCCTCGTCCTCAAAAAGCTTCGGAACCCCGTAAAAAGCCTCAGCTATACTACCAGCAATAGCCGCAATAGTATCACTATCACCACCTACAGAAACAGCCAACCTCACCACAGACTCAAAACTATCACCCTCTAGAAAAGCTCTAATAGCAATAGGCACACTACCCTGACAACTAACATCAAAAACATACTCTGCCCTAATATCATCAAGACTAAACCCTACATCATAATAATTGGACTCCACAAAAGACTTGATTGCCCCCTTATCTTTTCCAGACCTTGCTAGATAAATACACCCAGCTACAGCCATTGCCCCTTTAATACCCTCAGGATGATTATGAGTCACCTCAGCAGACAATCTAGCAAGCCTCAGAACGCCCTCTAAATTCGAAGCAAAATAAGCAACAGCAGAAACCCTCATAGCAGAGCCATTACCATAACTACCATAAGGAAAATGCTCCGAGGAAAAAATCCACTCCTTAAAATTCGAACCATAACCTGCATCAGGATAACTCCTCCCATAATTAACCAAAGAAGCCCTGATAGCCCCCCTGACCAAATCATCATCCAAAAGACCATCTCTATCAAGAGACAACAAAGCATCAGCAACAGCAATAGTCATAATTGAATCATCAGTAAAAAAATACCTGTCCACAAAAAAAGGGAAATCCACACTCTTATGATTATCCCATTCATAAATAGAACCAACTATATCACCAATAATAGCACCTAACATAAAAACACCTACCAACCCTTAATTTTTTTCACCAACTTAACGAAACCAGATAAATCACCCCGATAATATCTTAAAGAAAAATCAAACCATCCTGGAGTCAAGCAAACAGTCTTCACATGACTAAAAGCAAGAAAACCATAAATACCATGATAACTACCAAGCCCTGAACTACCACGACCACCAAAAGGCACATCCACACTCAACAAATGGACCAACACATCATTGACACAACAACCACCAGAGGGTAGCCGATCTAAAACAAAATCAACAAATTCTCTATCCTCACTAAATACATATAATGCCAAAGGCTCAGGATTTCTACCAACAATATCTAATAACCCGGAACTATCTAATTTACAATATTCACTATCAAAATATATGATAGGAAGAACAGGTCCAAAAATCTCCTCACTTAATAACCGTGAACTAGGAGATGGCTCATCCACCAAAGTAGGCTCAATTTTCAAGAAAGACTCATCATGACCGCCACCATATAGAACCTTCTCTTTATCTAGAAGTCCAACAAGCCGCCAAAAGTGTTTTTCATTAATTATCTTACCATAAGCTACATCTTGAAGTGCTCCTTTTAATTGACTTTCAATTTCAACTTTCAACAATTCAAGAAACTCCTCCCTAACTGCCCTGTCTACCAATAAATAATCAGGAGCAATACAAGTCTGACCTGCATTTAAAAACTTACCCCAGACAATCTTTCTTGCAGCCAACTTAAGATTAGCAGACCGGTGAACAATGGCCGGACTCTTACCACCAAGTTCCAAAGTAATACTAGACAAATTCCTAGCCCCAAGACCATAAATCTCCCTACCTATTCTTGTACTCCCAGTAAAAAAGATGTGGTTATATGGCAACAAGAACAAATCAGCAAAATCAGAAGGCTCCACATCGGTACAATAAACCAATTTCTCACTAAATATAGAATTAATTAACTCAACCAATAACTTGCCAGTATAGGAACTAAGTTCAGAAACCTTCAAGATAACAGTATTACCAGCAGCTAAAGCTGACACTAAAGGAATAAGTGTCAACTGAAACGGATAATTAAAAGGAGATACCACCAACACCTGACCCTTAGGTTCAGGTGTTGTATAATAGGTCGAAAAAGGACTAAATAAAGTACCCTTTTCTCGCTTCTTCCTCGACCATCCAGATAAGTTTTTCAGTGTAAAATCAATCTCATTCAGCACCGGAAGTAACTCTGTAATATAGGCTTCCTGTTCACTCTTATTTAAATCTAACTTTAAAGCCTCTAAAATCCGTTCTTCTTCATCAATAACCATCTTCCTGACAGTCCTTAAAATTGACTTCCGTTCCCCTATATCTAAAGTCTTACCTGCTCTAAAATATTCCCTTTGTTTATCAAATATTACCTTAAACATAACAGCACACTCCATTCAACATAAAACGACAATTCTAAAAAAAGACACGCAGCCAAAACTGATACAATCCCACTAAAGTAGACAGATGAAATAATTAAATCATCTAATTACGAAGGTGGGATTTTTCATGTCAAAATCAAGATTCTCAGTAGAACAAAAAATACGAGCTTGCCAGGAGTATATTTCTGGCAAAAAGTCTG
>JBGSJN010000124.1:0-7550 GCA_041741995.1 Bacillota bacterium | reverse complement strand
AAACTTCACCACTTGGTTGATGATAAAATGCATGCTAGATCAACAGGACCTTACTCACTAGTAACACAACAACCACTTGGTGGTAAAGCACAATTTGGTGGACAACGTTTTGGTGAGATGGAAGTATGGGCTTTAGAGGCTTATGGAGCAGCTCATACACTACAAGAAATATTAACTATAAAATCCGATGATATAGTTGGCCGTGTAAAAACCTATGAAGCAATTGTCAAAGGTGAGAATATTCCTGAACCTGGTGTTCCAGAATCATTCAAGGTTTTGATTAAGGAACTTCAAAGTTTAGGACTTGATGTTCAAGTCTTAAATAAGGAAATGGCAGCCGACGTATTTGGTAAAGATGATGGAGAAATACCTTTAGATTTACTAGAAGAACTAATTTTAGATGATGCTGATTTATCTGAAGCTGGATTACATGAAACCAGCGAAGATGAAGATGATCTGGACTATGGTCTAGTTGATGAAGATCCAATTCTAGAGTTAGACGAAGAATAGAGAGGAGCAGGTAATGAGTATAGAAAATGAAGGAATGAAAAAGCTTAGTAAAAACAATGAAAAAGCTTTAGATTCAAGTGATTTTGATGCAATTAGAATTAGCTTAGCCTCTCCGGAAAAAATTAGAGAATGGTCCTTTGGTGAGGTGAAAAAACCTGAGACTATTAACTATAGAACTTTAAAACCAGAAAAAGACGGGCTTTTTTGCGAAAAGATTTTCGGACCTACAAAGGACTGGGAATGTCATTGTGGCAAATACAAAAAAGTTAAGTATGAAGGAATAATCTGCGACCGTTGTGGAGTAGAGATAACCAAATCAAAAGTACGTAGAGAAAGAATGGGACACATAGAATTTGCTGCTCCTGTTTCAAGTATCTGGTATTTTAAAGGTATTCCTAGCAGAATGGGTCTATTATTAGACCTATCTCCTAAGAATATTGAAAAAGTTCTATATTTTTCTAGCTATATTGTTACAGATGAAGGCGACACACCTTTAACCAGAAAACAAATCTTAAGTGATACTGAGTTTAGAGAAAACAGAGATAAATTTGGATATGACTTTACAGCAGACATGGGTGCTGAGGCAATCAAAACATTATTAATGCAAATCGATGTTGTTGAATTGTCAAATCAACTTAAAGAAGAACTTGTAACAGCATCTGGCCAAAAGAAGATGAAACTCTTGAGACGCCTTGAAGTAGTTGAGGATTTCAGAAAATCAGGAAATAAACCTCAATGGATGATTCTTGATGTTCTGCCAGTAATCCCACCTGAGTTAAGACCTATGGTTCAACTTGATGGTGGAAGATTTGCAACTTCCGACTTGAATGACTTATACAGAAGAGTTATCAATAGAAACAATCGCTTAAAAAAATTGATTCAGCTGATGGCTCCTGAAATAATCATAAAAAATGAAAAAAGAATGCTCCAAGAAGCAGTTGACGCACTAATCGACAACGGCAGAAGAGGCAGACCAGTATCTGGGTCAGGAAACAGACCGTTAAAATCTCTAAGCGACATGCTTAAAGGTAAACAAGGTCGTTTCCGTCAGAACCTACTAGGAAAACGTGTTGATTATTCAGGTCGTTCAGTAATCATAGTTGGACCAGAACTGGAAATGCACCAATGCGGACTTCCAAGGAAGATGGCTTTAGAATTATTTAAACCTTTTGTTATGAAATGTTTAGTAGAAAAATCTTTCGCTTTGAATATCAAGCAAGCCAAGAAATTGGTTGAAAGAGAAGATGAAAGAGTCTGGGATATCTTAGAAGACGTAGTTAAAGAACATCCAGTTCTTCTAAACAGAGCACCTACACTACACAGACTAGGAATACAAGCTTTTGAACCTATGTTGGTAGATGGTAAGGCAATCAAGTTGCATCCGTTGGTATGTACAGCATATAATGCTGACTTCGACGGTGACCAAATGGCTGTTCACGTTCCACTATCACTTGAAGCACAAGCTGAAGCCCGTCTATTGATGATGAGTGTACACAACATTCTAAATCCGAAAGACGGATTCCCAGTTGCGACACCTACACAGGACATGGTATTAGGTTCATACTATATGACAATCGAAAAACCAGGTGCCAAAGGTGAAGGAATGATATTTGCCAGCTATGATGAAGCTATGATGGCTTATGAACATGATGTGGTAAGTATCCATGCAATAGTAAAAATTAGAGAAAATGGCAAAATATTTGAAACAACTATAGGAAGACTTATTTTTAACCATGAAATTCCAATTCCTGAAGAGTTAGGATACTATAATATTACTATGGATAAGAAAAAGCTAGCATTGTTAGTTTATGATTGCCATAGAAAATTAGGAAGCCAAAGAACTGCAAAACTTCTTGATGGAATTAAAAGACTTGGTTACAAGTACTCAACAAGAGCTGGACTTACAGTTAGCGTTGCCGACATCAATATTCCTGAAGCAAAACAAGGTATATTAAAGGATGCGGATGAAGAAGTTGAAAAGATAGAAAAACTATTCAAGTCAGGATTTTGTACAGCAGATGAAAGACATGAAAAAGTAGTTCAACTTTGGAGTAAGGCTACAAACGATGTAACTAAAGCTATGATGGACAATTTGGATCCATTCAACCCGATATACATGATGGCTACATCAGGAGCGAGGGGTAACCTTCAACAAATAAGACAATTAGCTGGTATGAGGGGACTTATGACAGACCCATCTGGTAAAATTGTTGACCTGCCAATTAAAGCTAACTTTAGAGAAGGTTTGACAGTACTAGAGTACTTCTTATCTACTCACGGAGCTAGAAAAGGATTGGCGGATACAGCGCTAAGAACAGCGGACTCAGGTTACTTAACAAGAAGACTAGTAGACGTTTCACAAGATGTAATCATTCGCGAAGACGATTGTGGAGACCTAGATGGTTTTGAAGTAGAAGCAATCATTGAAGGTACTCGTGTAATCGAGCCTTTAAAAGAAAGAATCACTGGAAGATATTCAGCCGGCAATATAGTTCACCCAGAAACAGGTGAAGTTATTGTAGGTACTGGAGAATTCATTGATGAGGACAAAGCTGAGGAAGTAATAGCAGCTGGCATAAAAGTTGTTAGAATAAGATCTGCATTCAATTGTAAGACCAGAAAAGGTATCTGTGGAAAATGTTATGGTAGAAACCTAGCAACTGGTAATTTTGTTGAAAAAGGTGAGGCAGTTGGTACAATTGCTGCCCAATCAATTGGTGAACCAGGAACACAGCTTACTATGAGAACATTCCACACCGGTGGTGTAGCAGGAGACGACATTACCCAAGGACTTCCTAGAATCGAAGAACTATTCGAGGCTAGAAAACCAAAAGGTAAAGGAGAACTTGCTCCTATGGATGGAGTTATCAGTATCGAGTACGGTAAAGGCAAAATCTTGATAAAAGTATCAAATGAAGATAATTCTACAGATATTCAAGTTGCTAATACTGCTAAGGTGAAAGTTCAAAATGGAGACATTGTCAAAAAAGGTGAATTGATGACAGATGGACCACTTGACCCACACATTTTACTTGATTATAAGGGTATTAACGCTGTACAAAACTATATCTTAAGAGAAGTGCAGAAAGTATACAGAACTCAAGGTGTTGATATTAATGACAAGCATATTGAAATTATTATCAGACAAATGCTTAAGAAGTACAGAGTTAAAAATAGTGGAGATACTAACCTTCTTGAATCAACAATGATTGACATCTTCGAATTAGAAGAAAATAATATTGATGTTAGTTCAAAGGCTGAAGTTAATCCTATATTACTTGGTATAACACAAGCTTCCCTTGCAACAGAGTCATTCTTGTCTGCTGCTTCCTTCCAGGAAACAACAAAAGTTCTGACAGATGCTGCCATTAAAGGTAAATATGACAGACTTGTAGGCTTGAAAGAGAATGTACAGATTGGTAAGTTGATTCCTACCGGAACAGGCTTCGTTAAATACAACCTTTTAGAAGTTAAAAAGACTGGTGACGAATTGAATATCCCAGTTGGAGAACTACTAGAAGACCCAATCATAGAAGCAGAATAATATTATAATTTATAGGCTTGTTTCCATGCGTGGTGAACAAGCCTATTTATATTTTAAAATTCTTGACACTAAGAAAATATAATGTTAAAATAATAAGGCTATGATTAGAATGGAGGGGAAGAGTATGTCCTTAGATATAATTAAGGAAGCAAAAAAACGTACTATCGGAACCAAACAAACTAAGAAAGCCCTTGAAAAAGGTCTTTTAACAGGTGTTTTTATAGCTATGGATGCTGAACGTAGATTGATAAAACCCGTCATGGCAGCAGCAAATGAGCTTGGTATTCCCTTATACTATGTGGAATCCATGAAAAAGCTTGGAGCTGCTTGTGAAATTGAAGTAGACACCGCAATAGCAGGTGTTTTAAAAGAAGAAAAATAAAGGAGGTGTCATATGCCTACAATTAATCAATTGCTTAAACAAGGCAGATATGTTGCTGTGAAGAAATCAACTGCACCAGCACTAAAAGAATGTCCACAAAAAAGAGGCGTTTGCACTAGAGTATATACTGCTACACCAAAGAAACCTAACTCAGCTTTAAGAAAAGTTGCCAGGGTTCGTCTAACAAATCAAATTGAGGTTACAGCCTATATACCAGGTATTGGTCATTCTTTACAAGAACACTCAATGGTTTTAATCAGAGGTGGAAGAGTTAAGGACTTACCAGGTGTGCGTTATCACATCGTAAGAGGTGCTCTCGATGCTACTGGAGTAGCTAACAGAAACCAATCCCGTTCTAAATATGGAACAAAAAGACCAAAGAAATAGTAAAGAGGTGAAATATAAATGCCAAGAAAAGGTAACGTACCTAAAAGAGAAGTACTGCCAGATCCATTATATGGAAGCGTAGTAGTAACAAAATTAATCAACCAAATTATGTTGGATGGTAAAAAAAGTATAGCCGAAGGCATCTGCTACAAGGCTTTTGAAATGATAAAGGAAAAAACTAACAGAAATCCATTGGAAGTATTTAACGAAGCAATGGAAAATGTTATGCCTGTACTAGAAGTTAAAGCCCGTCGTGTTGGTGGAGCAAACTATCAAGTGCCTATCGAAGTTAGACCTGACAGAAGACAAACATTAGGCATTCGATGGATAACAAAATATACAAGAGCTAGAAGTGGAAAATCAATGGAGCAAAAATTAGCTAATGAGTTAATGGATGCATCTAATGGTACTGGCGCTTCAGTTAAAAAAAGAGAAGATACTCACAAAATGGCTGAGGCTAACAAAGCTTTCGCAAGTTATAAGTGGTAGAAGGAAGGGGAAGTAATGGCAAGAGAAAATAGTTTAGATAGAACCAGGAATATTGGCATTATGGCCCATATTGATGCTGGTAAAACTACTACTACAGAAAGAATCCTCTTCTACACAGGCCGTGTACATAAAATTGGAGAGGTTCATGATGGTGCAGCTACTATGGACTGGATGGTTCAAGAACAAGAAAGAGGTATTACAATTACTTCTGCTGCTACAACAGCTAAATGGGACAATCATAGAATTAACATAATAGACACACCAGGACACGTGGACTTTACAATGGAAGTTGAAAGATCACTTCGCGTACTTGACGGTGCGGTTGCAGTATTCTGTTCTGTTGCAGGTGTTGAGCCTCAATCAGAGACAGTTTGGAGACAAGCTGACAAGTATGGAGTACCTAGAATTGCTTACATTAATAAAATGGACAGAACAGGCGCTAATTTCTTTAATGGCGTTGATATGATAAAGAATAGATTAGGGTCTAATCCTGTTCCTTTACAATTACCGATTGGTTCTGAAGAAAATTTTGCAGGAATTATTGATTTAATTGAAAATAGAGCAATAGTTTATGAAGATGATCTTGGAAAAACTTCAAGTTCAAATGAAATACCTGAAGACTTAAAAGAAATTGCAGCAGAATACAGAGAGAAATTGATTGAAGCAGCAGCTGAAAATGATGAAGAACTAATGATGAAATATCTAGACGGTGAAGAACTGACTATTGATGAAATCAAATTAGGAATCAGAAAAGGAACATTGGCTGTTACAATAATCCCGGTAGTATGTGGATCATCATTTAAAAATAAGGGTGTTCAACCATTGCTTGATGCAATTGTTGCATTCTTACCATCACCACTTGACGTACCACCGGTTGAAGGTATCAATCCTGATACAGGAGAAACTGATACTAGACATGCTGATGATAGTGAACCATTCTCAGCGTTAGCGTTTAAGATAATGGCTGATCCATTTGTTGGAAAATTGACTTTCTTCCGTACATATTCTGGAGTAGCTGATGCTGGATCATATATATTCAACTCAGTAAAAGGGAAAAAAGAAAGATTGGGACGTATTCTACAAATGCATGCCAATTCAAGGGAAGAAATCAAAGAAGTAAGAACTGGTGACATTGCAGCAGCAGTTGGCTTGAAATTTACATCTACTGGAGATACTTTGTGTGATGAGAAAAAACCTATCATACTAGAATCAATGGAGTTTCCAGATCCAGTTATTGACGTAGCTATCGAACCTAAAACTAAACAAGACCAAGAGAAAATGGGATTGGCTCTACAAAAGCTATCAGAAGAAGATCCAACTTTCAGAGTTCATACTGATGAAGAAACAGGACAGACAATTATTTCCGGAATGGGTGAATTACACTTGGAAATCATTGTTGACCGTCTTTTAAGAGAATTTAAAGTTGATGCTCTTGTTGGTAAGCCACAGGTTGCCTATAAAGAAACTATTACTAGATCACAGCGTTCTGAGTGTAAGTATGCACGTCAGTCTGGTGGTAAAGGTCAGTATGGTCACGTTGTTATTGAAATCCAACCACTTGAAAGAGGAACTGGATATCTATTTGAAAACAAGATCACTGGTGGAGCTATTCCGAAGGAATACATTCCTGCAGTTGATGCTGGTATTCAAGAAGCAATGTTAAATGGTGTTCTTGCTGGTTATCCAGTGATGGACGTCAAGATTGTACTTGTTGATGGATCATATCATGATGTTGACTCATCAGAAATGGCCTTCAAAATAGCCGGAAGTATGGCTTTCAAAGATGGAGCTAAAAAAGCAGGAGCTGCAATAGTAGAACCTGTAATGAAAGTAGAAGTAACAACACCTGAAGATTACATGGGAGATGTTATCGGAGATATTAACTCTAGAAGAGGTAGAATCGAAGGAATGGATCCAAGACCAGGTAAAGTTACAGCAATCAGAGGTTTCGTACCTTTAGCTGAAATGTTTGGATATTCTACTGATCTTCGTTCAAGAACACAAGGTAGAGGTCAGTACACTATGCAATTTGATCATTATACAGAAGTGCCGAAGAGCATATCTGAAGAAATTATAACAAAGAGACAAGGTTAACAAGGAGGAAACAATAATGGGAAAAGCAAAATTCGAAAGAAATAAGCCACACGTAAACATAGGAACAATAGGACACGTAGACCATGGCAAGACAACGCTAACAGCAGCAATCACCTACACACTATCAACAGTAGGTGGAGCAGT
>JBGSJN010000123.1:0-1913 GCA_041741995.1 Bacillota bacterium | reverse complement strand
GCAAATATTCTTACGCCTCTTGCAGCAACTGCATCATCACAGGTTAAATACATTTCTGAAAAATCTCTGATTATTGGCCAGGCAATTGGACTAGGTATTCCACAAGCTAAACCAACCATAATTGTTTTCAAATCTCCTTCAACATTATGTGGTTCACCATCATCAACTTCAGCAGATGTGAAAATACAGTTGGCGGCATTAGGCTCAACTATTATTGCTTTTGGCAATCTAGTCTTATAAACATTGGCAAAAAGACCTAAGATTGCTGCTGCCATTCCACCAACCCCAGCTTGTAAAAATACATGTGTTGGTCTTTCATAACCTTGGAGTGCTAATTGATCAATCACTTCCATACCCATAGTCGTATACCCTTGCATAATCCATGTAGGAACGTCCGTATAGCCATCCCATGCAGTATCTTGAACCATGTGTCCGCCAATTTCCTTGGCTTTCTTAATGGCGATTTGTACCGTTTCATCGTAATTGACATCTGTAACAATAGCTTCTGCACCAGTCTCTCTTATAGCTTCTACTCTTCTTTTTGCAGAATTCATTGGTAGATACACTATAGCTTTTTGTCCAAGTTGATTTGCAGCCCAAGCTATACCCCTTCCGTGATTACCATCCGTTGCAGTGATGAAAGGTGCATTACCAATTTCCTTGGCTGCGTGCTTTCTTATATAGTTAAAATCAACATCATCTATATCTTTCCCCATCTTTTCGCAAATAAGTCTAGTTATCGCATAGGTTCCACCAAGTACCTTGAAGGCATTCAGGTCGAATCTATTTGATTCATCTTTTACAAAAATTTTTTTAACACCTAAAGTTTTAGCTAAGTTATCCAAACTATACAGAGGCGTAGCCTGATAATTATCAAATGACATATGAAAACGTCGAGCTTTTTTAGCTTCTTTCTTAGAAAATATCTTAGGTAAGTTTTCTTTTTTTATATTTTTTATTTTTCTGTCATTTAGTAAAAGTCTGATCATATCTGTTTGTGCGCTTTGTTTCATGACTTACCCCCTTATTGAATTAAACTAATGTAATTATAACAAAAAAAATAGGCAAAATACACTTAATGAAAGTAATATTCTACCGTATTGGGAGTTTTTATATAATCTTTGATTAGACAAGTAATATTAATGAAAAATAGTTGAAAATATAAAAAGCTGGCAACGTCCTACTCTCCCAGGACCAATGTCCAAGTACAATCGGCGCTGAAGAGCTTAACTTCTGTGTTCGGTATGGGAACAGGTGTAGCCTCTTCGCTATCGTCACCAGCTAAATTATCAATTTAACTCGTATATTTATATATTTTATTTTCTTAATTTCTTAAAGAATGAACTTATTAATTCAGAACACTCGTCTTCCATAATACCACCAATTGATATCACTTTTTTTCCTAAAGGAAATTCAGTAATTTTCATGGTGCTTTCTACAGCACCCATAGTAATATCATATGCTCCAAAATATACGTTTTTAATGTTTGATTGGAGTATTGCTGATAAGCACATCGAACAAGGTTCCAAAGTTATGTAAATATCGCAATCATGAAGATTTGTCCTGCCTAACTTCTTTGAAGCTGTTTTTAAGGCATTGATTTCTGCATGTGCAGTTATTTCTATATCCTTGATTTTGGTATTATGCCCTTTGGCTACGACTTCATTGTTTAATACAATCACCGCTCCTACTGGGACCTCATTTTCTTCATAAGCTATCAAAGCTTCTGAGTAAGCTGATTTCATATAATAATTCATTTTATCACCTAAAGGTTTAAAAACAAAAAGCTGGCAACGTCCTACTCTCCCAGGACCAATGTCCAAGTACAATCGGCGCTGAAGAGCTTAACTTCTGTGTTCGGTATGGGAACAGGTGTGGCCTCTTCGCTATCGTCACCAGCTATTTTAACATAT
>JBGSJN010000122.1:0-2925 GCA_041741995.1 Bacillota bacterium | reverse complement strand
TGGGGTATTAGAATTCTCCTAACTGTATCAATTCCTGACAACATGTATATTATGAACGAAGCTAATAATATCCAGGCAGCGATTTGGTCAATTTTAGATATCAGCTTCATTATCATATCCTCTTTCTTCCCAGTATCCTTTATATTTAGTATCATTTGGTAGTTCTATGTGGGTAATCCATTTAATCCATTTATAACCTAGTTTATCTTCTGCTACAAGCTGAAATGGGTAACCTCTTTCAGCTGGTAGGGTTACACCATTCATTTTGTAGGCTAGCATCATGTCTTTTTCTAATATAGTTTCTAATGGCAGTGAAGTTGAGTAGCCATCTGCGGCATAGAATATTACAGTATTGGCACTATTTCTGACTTCAACTTGTTCAAGCAGGTCCTTAAGAAGTATACCTTCCCAAAGTATATCAACACTCCAGCCTTCTACACAATTTAGTCTGATCGGTTTGATATATTTTTGATTAGTCAGAACTTCATCATATGTGTAGTCTACCGGGTTATTGACTAGACCATCAATCGTAAGCTTATAGGTAGCTATGTCAACTTTTTGAGGGCCTTTAATCGAGTTCTCTCTAAACTCTAATATTGATGATAAAGCCTTGCCCTCAAACTCCTTTATTTCCACTTTGGCTAGTTCTCTTAGTTCATCATTGTTGGAGTTGGTATTACAACCTGTGAGTACTAGGCTCATCATGATACTTATAGCTATGATCAAAAATATGAGGTGTATCTTTCTAGTATTCATAATTAAACCTCCGTTTGTTTTCTTGGTTTGATTATATCATATTTGATCCTTTATATATTAGTACTTGGTATTCTTGATTTGAAGGGCTAAAAATTATATAATTAAATATAGTTTGATAGAAAGAAAATTAAAATTAATCAATAGATAAAGGAGAATAAAATGGGTAAAACATTAGTAGAAAAAGTATTTGATGCACATAGGGTTGATCTGCCTTATCCAGATACACACGTTTTAAGATTAGACAGAGTATTCTGTCACGAAATAACTACACCAATTGCCATTACAGATCTTATGGCAAGAGGCAAGGATAGAGTCTTTGATCCAACTAAAATAAAGGCTGTAATTGACCATGTAACACCAGCCAAGGATTCAAAGACCGCAGAACAAGGAAAAATCTTAAGAGACTGGGCAAGAAGACATCAACTTAAGGATTTCTTCGATATTGGCAGAAACGGTGTTTGTCATGCAATTTTCCCTGAGAAAGGCTTTGTAAGACCAGGCTATACTATCATCATGGGAGACTCACATACCTGCACTCATGGAGCTTTTGGTGCCTTTGCAGCAGGAGTAGGAACTACAGACCTAGAAGTTGGTATCCTAAAAGGTGTTTGTGCCTTTAAGACACCAAAGACTATCAAGTTTGTTCTAAATGGTGAACTAAAACCAGGAGTATATGCCAAGGATCTAATTCTTTTTATAATCAAGGAACTTACAGTAAATGGTGCAACTAATATGGCAATAGAATTTACAGGCCCGGTTGTTGATTCCATGTCCATGGAGTCACGTATGACTTTGTGCAACATGGCTATTGAAGCAGGAGGTACTGTAGGTATCTGTTACCCAGACATGACAACTGTTGAGTATCTCTGGAACTTTATCAAAGATGAATTTACTACTAAGGAAGATGCTTTAAAAGATTATTCCAAGTGGATTTCTGATGAAGATGCTTCTTATGAGAAAATATATGAATACGACATTAGTGAACTAGAACCAATGGTTACTTTCGGCTACAAGCCTGACCAAGTTAAGACTGTAAAAGAAATGACCGGTACCAAACTTGATCAAATATATATCGGCAGTTGTACCAATGGTCGCATCGAAGATTTAAGAATTGCCGCAAGTGTTCTAAAGGGTAAGAAAATCAACGATTATGTACGTGCTATAGTTAGTCCGGCAACTCCTGAAATATATACAATGGCTTTAAAAGAAGGTTTGATTGAAATTTTCCAAACTGCAGGTTTTTGTGTAACTAATCCAACTTGTGGAGCTTGTCTTGGTATGAGTAATGGAGTTCTAGCAAGTGGTGAGGCTTGTGCTTCAACAACTAATAGGAACTTCAATGGTAGAATGGGAAAAGGCGGTGTTGTTCATTTAATGAGTCCAGCTTCTGCTGCAGCATCTGCTATTGAAGGTAAAATCGTTAATTCAGAATTGTATAAAGGATAAATGGTGAAAAAACATGAAAAATTTTAATGGAAAAGTTTTATTTTTAGATAGAAGTGATATTAATACAGATGAAATCATACCTGCAAAGTATCTAACTGAAATAACCAAAGAAGCCCTAAAACCATTTCTGCTTGAAGATCTCTCATTACCAAGCTTTGATAACAAAGTAGATATAAAAGATAAGGTGATAATTGTAACCAGAGAAAATTTTGGTTGTGGTTCTTCAAGAGAGCATGCCCCTTGGGCCTTGGAGGTTAATGGCATAAATGTTGTTATAGCACAGAGCTTTGCAAGAATATTCCGACAAAATATGTTTAACTGTGGCATGGTAGCTATAGAATTACCAAAAGAAAAAATAGATAATCTATTTGAGAACTATGGGGGTCTTGATACTACCATTAAAGTAGATATTGATAAAGCCAAGCTTTATGTAGCAGCTGGTGAAAAATCAGAAGTTATCGACTTTGAACTTGGAGGGTATGATAAAATCCTGGTTCAAGAAGGTGGCTGGGTCAACTATGCAGACAATAGATATTAAACTTATTGAATAGTTATTGGTTTATTTAAATAAGAACATCTTAGGGTGAACTAGTAAAATAAAAGTAGAGATGAAAAAGAACCATTCATCTCTACTTTTTTGTTACAATAAAATTGATGAAAGGGAGTGATTCAATGGGAAGACCAAAAGGTGGCAAAAACAGAATCTGGACGAAGGATGAAAAA
>JBGSJN010000121.1:0-4008 GCA_041741995.1 Bacillota bacterium | reverse complement strand
TGTTACTGCTATTAATATTGAAGCAATATTCATCCCTGATTTTCTTGATAAATTCATGTTCAACTCCTTGTTTGTCTTTATTCAAATACTTTTTCTTTTTTCCTAAAAGTATTTCTAATATCCGGATCCAATAGAGGTATCCTCTTATAATAATATAGCAATATTAAGCTTTGGACAACAATATTTCTAATTAAATAAATAATTTGTTCTATAACCATTCCACTAGTCAGTACATTATATAGTGATAATAACCCTAATGTAATCAGGGTGAAAACTAAACTAGTAGCTAATAAAGCAGCAACTAAATAGACAATAATCTTATTGAATTTTCTTAGTCCTATATATAGAAGTACTAATAAAATACTTAATAATAAGGTGAACAGAAAGTTTGAGTAAAAATATACAATATAGGGCAAGCTTGATTCTTGAAACAAATTAATAATTGCCCCACCTGTTACAACAAAACTAAAAATAACATTTATTATAACTAGAATTTTTAAAACATTATGAAAATTTAACGGTGTATTTTCTTTATCAATATATTGTTGAATCATAGTTTTTCTCCAAAAATTATTTAATACGTAAAGTTTCATTAACAAGTTCTCGCACTAGATATGTTCCATCATCAGATGGCAAAAACTTAACAGTAACCGTATCACCAGCTTGAAGAAATCTTGTATCAACCCCAAGTGAAATTGGCACCATATATATTTTATCCACATCATTTGCAAAAACAAACTCTATTACATCACCTTGAGATTCACGAACACGTGAGACTACACCAGTAACACTTTCCAAACCATCTGTTACCGGACTTCCGTTTTGATTGGTGAGTAGAGAAATATATTCGGATTTACAATTCCTTAAATTTTGATTTAGTACAATAGCTCCATCAGAAACTCTAACCAAAACATACCATTGCCTTTGAACATTGTTTTTCAAGGTCAAGAAGTATGTAGGCTGACCTTCTATATTTACTAATAAAGGATCCGTTGCATTGAGGTTTTGTGCTTTAACACTTTGATGACTCCTGGCGATTTCCATAGCCCTATATTCTGTAATACCTTGTATACGATACATTTTAGTTTCTTTTGTTCTAAGATCAATTAGAACGAAACCAACTGATGTCTCATCGGCATTGTTAGGTGAAGTTACCCCTGAATATAAGTAGGTCTTTCCATTAAGTGACAAATAATTATATTCTTCTGTTAAATTGAATACTTCTTTCTTTGCACCAAAGGTAGCATTAAACCAGCCATTCTTATAGGTTAATGCATTGTTGGCTTGGGTCATGGCTTGTTCTGCCGGTACCACACGATCTACCCATGTTGGAACATCCTTTATATCATAACGATTAATATCACCATTAACTGAATTTACCAAAATAATACCTGTAGGATTTTGACCTGAAAATAAACCAACTTCATTATCATAGACAGAAGCTACCCAATAAGGGTTCCCTTCATCATCTATTTCAAATGAATAGTCAGTAACTAAGCTTGTTGGATAGTGCATCCAGATATATCTTGATAGTTTGCGATTTAAAAGTCCTGATTCCAGATACTTAATTCCTTCTTTAACTTCTACAAATTTTGCTTCTTCTGTTACTACATCCACCATTACATAGCCTACTGATCCGCTATTGTAATGGGTAGCAGCTACGACTAAGCCGTTGTATTCTAATGGTGCTACTCTAACTAGACGTTCAACACCATTTTCTTTGATATTTATTAAGGTGAAACTTGAACCAATAGAATATTGGCTTCCATAAGTACTTAGTTGTCCCTCTGCTTTTCTTAGTGCTATTTCTTGATCTATAATTGGCAAAGTTGAGGTCCCTATTGCTTCAGGGCTAACCTGCTCTGCGAAGTCTTTAATTTCTAGTACTTCCATTGGCATTTGTTTAACGTATGCTTTTGCTCTTAGTATACGTGCTCCGGAGATACCGCCTATTAATAGATAGAGAACAAATATTAATCCAAGTATTGAATAAAATCCTGCTAGTTTTATGGCTTTAAGGTCTACTATGCGGACTGTATTTTGATTTACAGGATTCACAACAGTTTTTCTTGCAATCTTTTTGTGTTTGAAGATTGCTATTATGAAGGCGTTTATTCCTATTAGCATCAGAATTACTAATACCGCTGCCGGGCTTTTTATATTTAGTTCAGGTTGAAAGAAGTATAGCCATATCGCCGATATTATGATTATTATTGGTATTGCTATAATTATTCCTTTGAAGTTGTGTTTACTTGGTTTATCTATTTGCATGACTGTTTCTCCTTTTAGTTCATCAATCGATTATTGACATGTCCTAATTGTACTATATCTGTGTGTTTTTTGATATATTGAAACTTTAGAATCCTTTTCAACTATAAAACAAATGGCTACTCCTAAGAGTAGCCATCATATACATATATTCTAAATTTTATTGATTTAATTACTTAACTAATGGAGGTGTTCCCTCTTCGTTACCTAAAACTACATCGATTTGGATTAAAGCATCTTCAAGTATTGCTGAAACTCCAACTACTCTTCTAGCAGGTACTCCACCTGGGAAGAATGTTGAGTAAACTTCATCAACAGCAGCAATGTCATTAATATTCTTTAGATAGATATTAACTTTAACAACATCAGCCATAGCATGATCAATACACTCCACAATTGCTTTAATATTTTTCAAGCACTGTGCAGCTTGCTCTTTTACTCCACCAGCAACCAATTTACCAGTTTTTGCATCAATTGGTAATTGAGCAGAAACGTGATTGTAGTGAGAGAATGCTACAGTTTGAGTTGATAATTTACTTTTTGGTGCATCATCAGTATTATTTGGTTCAATGATAAGACCATGTCTATCTTCAACAGCTTGTGGAGGTGTTCCATCACCGTGTGATACTACAGCTTCAATTTGAACTAAAGCAGCCTCTGGTAAAGCTTCAACAGCAATAACTGTTCTAGCAGGCATGTAAGCTACAGTTCTAGCAATAGCTGAATCTGGGAAGAATGTTGTGTAAACTTCATTTACAGCATCAACATCTGCAAGGTCTTTTAAGAAAACATTGATTTTAACAATATCGTCCATAGGCACATCAATACTCTCTAAAATTGCTTTAACATTTTTTAAACATTGTGCAGTTTGTGCTTTTACTCCACCTTCTACTAATCTACCAGTTTTTGGATCGATAGGTAATTGTGCAGAAACGTTATTGTAATGAGAAAAAGCTACAACTTGAGTAGATAAAGCATTTAATGGAGCCTTACAAGTATTATTTGTCAACTTAATCAAATCACCAGCTTGAGGTGCGTTTGGTATAGTACCAACACCATTTGAAATTAATGCTTCAACTTGCACTAAAGCATCCATAGGCAAAGCAGCAACTGCTACAGTAGTTCTTGTAGGAACATAAGTTGTGAAGAAAGTCTTGTAAACTGTGTCTACAGTTTCAACATCTTTGATATTCTTAACGAATACTGTGATTCTAACAACATCTGTCATTGCATGATCTACGCTCTCAACAACTGCCTTAATATTTTTAAAACATTGTTCAGCTTGCTCTTTTACTCCACCAGCTACTAATTTACCTGATTTTGGATCGATAGGTAATTGTGCTGAAAGATTATTGTAATGTGAGAAAGCTACAGTTTGTGAACTTAGAGAACTTTTTGGTGCATTCTCCGTGTTTCTTCCTAATACCGCGTTATAGTTACTCATAAATATATTTCCCCTTTAAAATAAAATTTGTTAATAAATAACATTTATTAACTATAGACCCAAATTATAACAGATTTTCTTCTATTTGACTACCTATTTTATATGAATTCTTTTTGTAATTGTTTTCTAAAAATAATTAAGGACCACCCTATAGGGTGAACTAGTCAAGAAAAAGTAGAAAATTAAAAAGAACTCTAGATGAAGCCCTGTTCAATACGATATTGAATGGGGCTTTTGTATTTAAGAGCATAAGCAGGTCGCTCCTCATTGTAGTATTTAACAAACATATCTAAAAA
>JBGSJN010000120.1:0-14382 GCA_041741995.1 Bacillota bacterium | reverse complement strand
TCAAGTTGTGGTATCATATGTTTATGATGCTTATGGTAGGGTAGTTGATGTTTCTGGATCACTTGCCAGTACCTTGGGTGAGGAAAATCCTTTTAGGTATAGGTCTTATTATTTTGATATTGAGTCTGGTTATTACTATCTACAAAGCCGGTATTATGACCCTGTCACTTGTCGCATGATAAGTACTGATGGGCAAATTAATCCTGAGGTTAATGGAAGTAATGCCTATTCATATTGTAGTAATAATCCTGTTATGAATATTGATTATACTGGTCATAGATCAGAAAAGTGGTATGAAAAATTAATTAAAGGTGTGAGTAGTGCATACAATGTCGTTAAAGACGTACTGGTCAGTGCCTTCGATGCAGTAAATGATACAATTATAGGACCCTTTATTGGTGCTGGAGAACAGATAAGTGGGTTCTTACAAATGTTCGCAACTAAGTCAAAACATGAAGAGAATAGAAGAATTCACACGGAAAACACATATAATAAAGGAATAAATTTAGTGCCATTTGTTGGAGATATATTAATACAAAGTGCTGACTATAAATCTAGATGTGAAGATAAATATATATTACTGCAAAATTGGGCTAACTTGAATAATATTGATATAGAGAGTTTGAGGTGGAATGATTTAACGACAAAAATGCAAGAGGATCTAATAAATGGTATGCAAGTTTGGGATCGTGATTTTAGTAACGCATTATTGTTAAAAACACATTCTGTATTAATAGAAATTGGTATTGATATTGTTTACTAGAGGAGAACAAAAATGTTGAAAAATAAAATATTCGATAAAAATCTTTTTAAATTAATTATTTCAATTTTAATAACACTACTTATTCTGTCATATTCCTTATATTTATTCAGAGTACAGTTGTATGAATATAACTATATAAAGGAACCAACATCAGAGAATTTAATCAAATTGTCTAATGTCTTAGTTGAAACTGAGGATTATGATAGGATGATTAAGTATTTGCCGATTGCTTTAGAATTAGATAACTTTTTAGAGATATCAAAAGATAAAGAATTATATCTTTACAGATTTAGGAATGAAACTGAAGCAGCAAGGCATACATATAATACTCTAATTAGTGAATATACATTATCACTTATACATAAGGATGATTATTTGCTATTTCAAAAAGAATTTCCGGGCTTATTTGATAAAATAGTTATGAACTATGGGATTGCAAATTTCATTGAATCATTAAAAAAAGATAATAAGATTTCGTATAAAGGTTATGAAAATATAATTTTTGCCATAGAAGAAAATACTCCAAAAATAGAAGATGTTAATATATATGATAAAGAAATGATTCTTAAAATTGGTTATAGTTATAGTATTAGAATTACAATATATGATTTGATGAGTGAAACATTAAAAGGTGATACTCTTGCTAGTGAATATATTCATTTTCTAAATTCAATAAAAGAGGTTGATAAGTAAAAAATATCTTTAATAGCAATAAATTATTTTAAAAAATATTGTATTAAAAAGGCTTGGTTTTTATATCTATTTTTAACCTGGTATTTATGTTTAACATGATTGATTTATTATTATCATTCGAATTTATTGATTATTACTTAAGGGTAATAAAGGTCTTTTAGGAAGATTATTTACAGGGCTGCATAAGCTGATGTGTGTCGAAAAACGTCCAGTCCTAAAAATAGTATGATATGCATAGGAAGATAAATAAATTAAAAAGAGTTATAACCTGACACCCTATCTGACACCCCGAGTTAAAGAATATAGCTTAATATAGCAGCGTATAGCAGAGTCAAGATTGCCCTAACAGTGGTGAAAGCCCACTGTTAGGGCATCATCTATATAATTCAAAATCGTACGGGAAAGCTCAAATATAATGATAAAAAAATACACAAAATACAAATATATACAACTACATAAATATAAATTCGTACATCAAAATAAAAATGACCCCGGCTATACACCGGGGTCATACTATTGATTCAATTATATATACTTACAAGCCCAAATAACCCCTCAAGGTCACTTCCATATCATCCTTCATGATAACATCACTAAAACGAACAGATTTACCATCAAGACCATTTAAACCATCAGGAATAGCAACACCAGAAACTTTATTGATTGCTTTCAACTGCTCCATATCATCAAGATCCTTGAAGTTAGGCAGAATAGCCTCAGCCACAGCACCATTAAACTTATAAGGACTAGCAGTAGACACAATCACGTTGAAAGTATTGTCATTAGTTTTTGTTAGGTATTTCTCATAAACCCTATAAGCAACAGCAGTATGAGTATCAATCAAATAATTTTTGCTTTCATACATATCCCTTATTGTTTTGATAGTATCTTTATCATCTGCACTATCAGAGTAGAATATAGACTGCAACTTCGATAGAAGTTCAGGAGAGACCTTATAGGAACCGACTTGCTTAAGATCAGACATTAGTTCTGTGATAAGAGACTTATCACCATCTGAAAGTAGGTATAGAAGTCTCTCAAGATTACTGGAGATTAGAATATCCATAGAAGGAGACAAAGTCTTCATAAAATCACGATTACGATCATAAATACCAGTATTAATAAAATCCTTAAGCACATCATTAGCATTAGCTGCACAAATCAGTTTCTTAATCGGTAAACCCATCTCCCTGGCATAATAGCCAGCCAGAATATTACCGAAATTACCAGTAGGAACTGTAAAATTAATCTCATCACCTAATTTGATTTTATTACTTTTAATCAATTGAGCATAACTCTCAAAATAGTAGACAATCTGAGGCACCAAACGACCCCAGTTAATAGAATTAGCAGAAGAAAAAGTATAGTTTTTCTCATTTAGTAGTGAGTTGAGTGAGTGTTTGCTAAAAAGCTCCTTAACCCCATTTTGAGTATCATCAAAATTACCCTCAACAGCAACCACCTTAACATTATCACCAAGCTGAGTAACCATTTGCAACTTTTGCACCATGCTTACACCATCATTAGGATAAAAGACAAGAATCTTCGTATTAGGAACATCCTTAAAACCCTCTAATGCAGCCTTACCAGTATCACCAGAAGTAGCAACCAAGATAACATAAGTCCTATCATCACCATTCTTCCTGGCACTAGTAGTTAATAGGTAAGGAAGAATCTGAAGAGCCACATCCTTAAAAGCAGAAGTAGGACCATGATAAAGTTCCAAAACTGCACTATTATCATCTAGCATATGAAGAGGAGTAATTAGGGGAGAGGAGAATGTTTTTTCATTATAGGCATTATCAATACAATACCTCAATTCTTCCTCAGTAAAATCTGTTAAAAACTTTCCTAAAATAGACATAGCCTTTTCATTGTAGGTTAGATTAGTAAAATTACCAATCTCCTCCAAACTTATTTTAGGAATAGAAAGAGGCAGGTAAAGACCACCGTCTTTACCTAAACCCTTTAATATTGCCTGACTGCTTGTAACCTGATCATTATCTGTTCTTGTTGTAGTATATTTTAAATTCATTATTTAACCTAACCTTTATTTATTGATGCCTGTAGTCTGAAACTCTCTTTTTCAGATACCACTAAAGTATCCATATCCTTGTCGCCTCTACCAGAAAGATTAACAACAATCATAGTATCCTTAGATAAAGTTGGAGCAAGCTTCATAGCATAAGCAAGAGCATGAGCACTTTCAATAGCCGGAATAATACCTTCATGTTGAGACAGCTCTCTAAAAGCATCAAGAGCTTCAAAATCTGTTATAGAAACATATTCTGCAAGCTTAGCATCCCTTAAGTAGCTATGCTCAGGACCAACACCTGGATAGTTAAGACCTGATGCAATAGAGTGAGAAGTTTTAATCTCACCTTTTTCATCTAACATTACATAAGACTTGAAACCATGTATGATTGAAATTTCACCATGAGCGAGAGGCGCTGCGTTTAAGCCAGACTCAATACTAATACCACCAGGTTCAACCCCGATTAACTTAGTATCCTTATTACCAATGAAATCAGCAAAAGCACCAATAGCATTACTACCTCCACCAACACAAGCAATAACATAATCAGGAAGTCTGCCTTCAACTTCCATAGACTGTTCAACAATTTCCTTACTTATTACTCTTTGGAAATGCTTGACCATACTAGGATATGGATATGGACCAACAGCAGAACCCAAGATATAGAAGGTATTCTTGTAGTTTTGAATCAAATCACCCAAGGCAACATCAACAGCAGCCTTAAGATCCTTATCACCAGATTCAACCTGAATAACCTTAGCACCAAGAAGTTCCATTCTATAAACGTTTAAAGGCTGCTTCTTTGCATCCTTTTCACCCATATAGATTATACATTCCATACCAAACAAAGCAGCAGCCGTAGCAGTAGCTACACCATGCTGACCTGCACCAGTTTCAGCAATAACTCTCTTTAAGCCCATTCTTTTTGCTAAAAGAGCCTGTCCTAAGGTATTATTAATCTTGTGGGCACCTGTATGATTTAAATCTTCTCTTTTTAAATAAATCTTTGCTCCGCCAAGTGTTTTAGTTATATTAGCGGCTAGAAATAGGGGAGATGGTCTACCTACATAGTATTTTAGATAGTAGTTTAATTCCTTGTTAAATTCTTCGTCATTTTTTGCTTTTTCAAATTCCTCGGCTATATGATCTAGAACCTCAGCTAAAGCTGGGGGTACATAAGAACCACCGAATTCTCCGAATAGACCTTTTTGATTATCCATGATTAACCCTCCCAATTTTTATATCTATACTATTATATCAAAAAATGAAAATATTTTGTATAAAATGAACAATAAAATAACAAAAATAGCTATTGACTTATGATTGGTAAATCGATATAATTATTCTTGCGTTAAGATATTCCTCGATAGCTCAACGGTAGAGCACTCGGCTGTTAACCGAGGGGTTGTAGGTTCGAATCCCACTCGAGGAGCCATTTACCGGGCCCATAGCTCAGTGGTAGAGCTACCGGCTCATAACCGGTTGGTCCTTGGTTCAATCCCAAGTGGGCCCACCAGGGCGTTTAGCTCAGCTGGGAGAGCGCTTGCCTTACAAGCAAGATGTCGGCGGTTCGATCCCGTCAACGCCCACCAAAGACCTCTTTATGAGGTCTTTTTTTATTATAAGGAGTAGTTTTAATGAAAACCAATCAAAGAATAGATAAAGTATTGGAATTTATCCCTTTCGGCTCAACAGTTGCAGACATAGGCTGCGATCATGGCTACGTGCTAATAAAGGGTGTCATAGATGGTAGAATAAACCATGGTATAGGCGTGGATGTATCCAAGGGACCATTTCAACAGGCAATATCAAATCTGGAAGAATATAGGGTGCAAGAAAAAATAGAAATAAGGCTTGGAGACGGACTTAAACCAATTGTTGAAGGAGAATGCGATATTTGTGTTATAGGTGGTATGGGTGGTAGACTAATAAGGAACATACTTGAGGAAAATACTAAAAAATCAAAATCCTTTAAACGCCTAGTATTACAACCAATGAATAGTGAAAGAACACTAAGACAATTTCTTATAGACAATGATTGGACAATAATCAATGAAGAAATATTAGTTTTGGACAGATTATACCTTTACATTGTGGCAGAGAAGGGTAATATGAAAGTAGATAATGATTTTATTTTTGACATAGGACCGATACTTGCAACAATAAAAGACAATGGAAGAGATAAATATATTGAAGAAAAAATATTTAAACTCCAAAATATACTGTTAAGTATAAAAAAAGGCAAAAAAAACGACGAGATTAGAGTAAAAGAAATAGAAGAATTAATAAGAAAGTGGAGAAGCTATCTTGAAAATTAATATAATAACAGATTTACTAGAGGAAATGTACCCTCAAGAGCTAGCTGAAGAATGGGATACCATAGGCTTACAGGTTAAGCCAAGAAATGAAGAAATAAATGGTATAATTGTAGGACTTACCTTAACAAATGAACTGATTGATAAAGCAGTCGTATCAGGTAATAATCTGATAATATGCCACCATCCAATGTTTTTTAATGATGATATAAAAAATGATCTATTAAATATCAAGTCTAATAGCCTTATAAGTAAATTAACAGCAAAAGGCATAGGCTTTTATGCGCTACATACTAATTTTGATAAAAAACAAATGGCTTTATCAATTGCCAGTCTTTTGAGATTGGAAAATATTAAGGTGCTAGATAATCAAACTTCATTAGGTATAGTCGGAAATTTGAATAAAAGGGTCTCTTATATTGATTTGCTTAAGGCAGTATCCGATTTACTAAATATTGAAGTTACAAGACACAGTGACGTCGAATTAGATACTATCATTGAAACAGTAGCCATCTGCCCAGGATCTGGTAGAGAATTCCTTGATATTGCCATAGAAAAGGCGGATATATATCTAACTGGAGATTTAAATTACCATTCTTTCGAAAAAGCAGTATACTATAATTATCCCACGATTGATATAGATCATTATAATAGTGAAGTTATCGGGATGCAGGCTTTAGCGCTTAATTTAGAGAATATAATAGATATACCGATAAAATTTGAAGCTGGAAAGAACTTTTATAGAAATTTCATAAATAAAAATTAATAGATTAGATACATGGAGGTGTAGGATGTTTAAAATTCTTATAGTAGACGATGAGCCGAAAATAAGAGAATTGATAGTCAAATATGGACAATTTGATGGACATATTGTAGTTGAGGCAGAAAATGGACTTGATGCTATAAATAAAGTGAAAAATGATAATTTTGATGTAATAATAATGGATGTAATGATGCCGGAACTTGATGGCTTTTCAGCAGTCAAAGAAATAAGAAAATTCAGCAATACACCAGTATTAATGTTATCAGCCCGTGGGGAAGAATATGATAAGATACATGGCTTTGAAGTAGGTATAGATGACTATGTAGTCAAACCTTTTTCACCAAAAGAATTAATGATGCGAATTGAAGCAATATTAAGAAGAGGCAAGGCAATTGAAGCTGATAGAGATATATTTATCCACAATGGACTAAAAATTGACTTTACAGCAAGAAGTGTTTTTATAGATGATCATGAGATTCAATTATTCCCAAGAGAATATGACCTGCTTTTTTACATGGTTAAAAATAAAGGGATAGCACTAACTCGTGAAAAACTATTAAACAAAGTATGGGGTTATGACTATTTTGGAAATGACAGAACCCTTGATACACATGTAAAATTACTAAGAAAAAGCTTAGGTGATTATGCTGATTGTATCAAAACATTAAGAGGAGTTGGCTATAGATTTGAAATCAACGACTAAGAAGGGATTTTCCCTAAAACTTTATCTACTATTTTACATGATAATATTTGTATTCATAACATTGATTTTGTTATGGCTATTTCAGGTTGTATTTTTAGAAGATTTCTATAGCAGCATTAAAAGAAAAAGCTTAGATGATGTAGTAAACAGCATCGAAACTTCAATAAGTGAAACAGATACCAAAGGATTAAATTCATTAGAAGTCAAAAACAAAATATTAAGAACCGCAACAGACAACAACGTGATTGCAGTCATTGCCGACTATGAGAAAAAAATATACTACGACAATAGTGATCTAAGACAACGTAACTTTCTAGAGGAGTTCATAAAAACTGCTGAATTTGAATATTTATACTTATCAGCCAAGGAAAATGTAGGAGAACCTCAATATCTTAGCATGAAAAATTCTGAACTCCTTCAAATTACTACAGCAAGAGGCAGTAACCTGATTGGAAACATCACATCTTTTCCTATAGAAAATAATTTGAACAATGGGGAAAGTTTAATATTTGTTAATATGATAAAAAATCAAAATGAAGATATAATTACACTAATGGTTATGATGGAACTAACACCGGTTAATACAACTGTTGAAACACTAAGAGTTCAGTTGTTCTATGTAACAGCATTGATGATGGTTGTTGCTAGTATACTAGCCATAGTTATATCCCACAAGATAGCCAAACCAATTGAAAAGATTACAAAAGTGGCTAAAACATTAGGTAAAGAAAGATACATAGCTAATCTGGCTTCACCAATTAAAGAAGTAGGTGAACTAAATGATACGCTGTACTTTGTTGATAGAGAATTAGAAAAAATTGAAGGTATAAGAAGAGAATTGATGGCTAATATTTCTCATGATTTAAGAACACCCCTTACTATGATACAAGGCTATAGTGAGGTTATGAGAGATATTCCAGGTGAAAACAACAAGGATAATATACAAGTTGTAATTGACGAGTCTCAACGCCTTCAAAGTCTAGTAAATGATATATTGGAATTATCAAGACTTGAAGAGCAAAAATATAGGATGAGGGTTGAAAAATATTGTCTGACAGACAGTTTGAAGGATATAGTAGCCAGATACCAATCAATGCTTGAATCTAAAGGTTATAATCTTAAATTCAGTTATGACAAAGAGGTTTATGTAGAAGCAGACGAGTTAAAAATGTCTCAAGTTATCTATAACTTATTAAATAACGCAGTTACTTACACAGGAGAAGACAAGAAAATAGAAATAAAACAAAAAGTTGTCGGCAAGTATGTTAGAGTTGAGATTATTGACACTGGTGAAGGAATAGCAGAAGATAAAATAGTAGAAATCTGGGAAAGATACTATAAAATCGATAGTAAACACCGAAGAGCACAAATTGGTTCAGGAATTGGCTTATCGATTGTAAAGTCAATCATAGAGCAACATAAAGGTTTTGTTGGTGTATCATCAACAAATAAAGGATCTAAATTCTGGTTTGAAATTAAGTGTGTAGATTGTAATGAATAAAATAATATAAAGTTTTAAAATGATAGTATAGGTCTATTGCCTATACTATCATTTATTGGTATAATATCTAAGTACGAAAAAACACTTTAACTGATTATTTGTATGGTGCCGAAAGGTTGACAAATAAAATGAAGTTGAAGGAAGTAAAAAACCGAGGAGGAAGAAAAATGGCAGTAATATCAATGAAACAATTACTAGAAGCAGGTGTTCATTTCGGACACCAAACAAAAAGATGGAATCCTAAAATGGCAAGATACATCTTTACAGCAAGAAATGGTATCTATATCATCGACTTGCAAAAAACAGTACATAAAATCGATGAAGCTTACGATTTCTTAAGAGAAGTTTCAAGCAAAGGTGAAAAAGTTCTTTTTGTTGGAACTAAAAAACAAGCTCAAGAAGCTGTAAGAGACGAAGCAATAAAATCAGGAAGCTACTATGTTGACCAAAGATGGTTGGGTGGTATGTTAACAAACTTTGCTACTATTAAAAAAAGAAGCAAATATTTAAAAGATTTAAAAACACAAGAAGAAGACGGTACTTTTGATAGCTTACCAAAAAAAGAAGTTATTGAATTGAAAAAAGAGATGGAAAAACTAGAACGTTTCCTTGGTGGAATCAAGGATATGAATAGAGTACCAGGAGCACTTTTCATCGTTGACCCTAAAAAAGAAAGAATTGCTATCGCTGAAGCCAAGAAACTTGGAATTCCAACAGTAGCTATTGTAGATACAAACTGTGATCCAGATGAAATCGACTACGTAATCCCAGGTAATGACGATGCTATTAGAGCAGTTAAATTAATTGCTGGTAGAATGGCTGATGCAATTATCGAAGGACATCAATCACAAGTTGACACTGAAAACTTTACTGATATTCCAGTAAGTGAAGAAGAATCTCAAAAAGTTGATGAAGAGGAGGCTAAATAAATGATTAGCGCTAACCTAGTAAAAGAGTTAAGAGAGCGTACCGGCGCAGGCATGATGGATTGCAAAAAAGCTTTGACAGAAACTAATGGAGATACTGAAAAAGCAATTGAATTCTTAAGAGAAAAAGGCTTGTCAGCTGCTGCGAAAAAAGCAGGTAGAATTGCAACTGAAGGAGTTATTGAAACATATATTCACGGCGGAGGTCGTATCGGAGTAATGCTTGAATTAAACTGTGAAACTGACTTTGTTGCTAAAACAGATGATTTTAAAGAATTGGCAAAAGACATTGCTATGCATATTGCAGCAGCAAGACCTGAATTTTTAAAACCAGAAGAAGTACCAACAGAAGAATTAGAAAAAGAAAAAAGTATTTTAAGAGCGCAAGCTTTAAATGAAGGTAAACCTGAAAAAATCGTTGATAAAATGGTTGATGGTAGAATTGCCAAATATTTTAAAGATGTATGCTTATTAGAACAGCCATTTGTAAAAGATCCTGATAAAACTATTGGTCAGTTAATTACTGAAAAAATAGCTAAAATAGGAGAAAACATTTCAGTTAGAAGATTTGTTAGATACGAACTTGGTGAAGGAATGGCAAAAAAAGAAGACAACTTTGCAGACGAAGTTGCTTCAATGATGGGTAACTAAGAATAATTTATAAAAGCACATTGCTTATAGTAATGTGCTTTTATTATAGGTATAAATAGGCTATAATATAATAAAGAATTTATGAGGTGGAATATGAGTAAAGTTAAATATAAGAGAATCATTCTAAAAATCAGTGGTGAAGCTTTAGCCGGAAACGAAGAGTTTGGCTTAGATGGAACTACACTGAATACCATAGCCGAAGAAGTCAGAGAAATCTCAGATATGGGAGTTGAAATTGCCATTGTAGTAGGTGGAGGCAATATATGGCGTGGGGTTAAGGGCAGTGAAGAAAAAGGCATAGAAAGAGCCAATGCTGACTACATGGGAATGTTGGCCACCTCAATTAATGCACTGGCACTTCAGGGTGCTTTTGAGAAACAAGGTCTAGATACAAGAGTAATGTCAGCAATAGAAATGAGACAAATAGCTGAACCATATATAAGGAGAAGAGCAATAAGACATCTTGAAAAGAAAAGGATAGTAATATTTGCCGCAGGAACAGGAAATCCATATTTTTCAACTGACACTACAGCAGCATTAAGAGCAGCAGAAATAGATGCTGAAGTTATCTTGATGGCCAAGAAAGTCGATGGTGTTTATAGTGCCGATCCAAACAAGGATGCAACTGCAGTTAAATATGATCATTTAAGCTTTATTGAAGTTTTAAACAATGGTCTAAAAGTTATGGATTCAACAGCTGCCTCTTTATGTATGGACAATGATATAAAAATTATAGTTTTTAATTTAACCCAAAAAGGCAATATATATAAAGCCATTACAGGAGAACAAATAGGAACAATTATTGGAGGATAATAATGGAAGAGTTAGAACTGATTTTAAATCACGCAGATGAAAAGATGAAAAAAATTATTGATGCTTTAAAAGAGCATTTAAAAAGCATCAGAACCGGAAGAGCCAATCCAGCTCTACTTGATGGGATTTTCGTTAAGTATTATGGTGTTGAGACACCTATTGCTCAAGTTGCCTCGATTTCTGCTCCAGAAGCAAATTTATTGGTTGTACAACCTTGGGACAAAACAGCTTTAAAGGATGTAGAAAAGGCAATTCTTACTTCAGATAGAGATTTAAACCCTAACAATGATGGCAATATTATCAGAATACCGATACCAGTTTTAACAGTTGATAGACGAAAAGAACTAGTTAAGCAAGTAAAGAAGATTGCCGAAGAATTCAAGGTTCAAATTAGAAATGTAAGAAGAGATTGTAATGATGACCTGAAAAAACTTGAAAAAGGAAGCGTTTCCGAAGATATTCTAAGTAATACAATCGATAAAGTACAAGAAATGACAGACAAAGCAATAAAACATGTAGATGAAATAATTAAAATAAAAGAAACATCAATCCTGGAGATATAATATGGTTGATGATATTGTGATCCCAAAACATCTAGCCATAATTATGGATGGAAATGGGAGGTGGGCAAAGAACAGAGGAGAACTTCGAATCAATGGCCACAAGGAGGGTATGCTTGTTTTAAAAAGAACAGTTGAATCATGTAAGAATATGGGCGTAGACTATTTAACTGTCTATGCTTTTTCTACGGAAAACTGGAAAAGACCCAAGATAGAAGTGACTTTTCTTTTGAATTTGTTAAAACACTATATTAACTCTGAACTTGATTATTTAAAAGAAAATAAGGTAGCACTACAGTTTATAGGTTCAAGAAAAGGTTTGGATAAAAAGATAGTTTCAATGATGGAGATGATTGAAAAAGAAACTGCTTCTGGAACTGAAATGGTATTTTCTATAGCCTTCAATTATGGGGGAAGAATGGAAATTACGGACAGTTTCAAGGAAATAGCCAAACTTATTGAGGTTGGGGATATTCAGGTTGAGGATATTAATGAAGATTTAATTGCTAATTACTTATATACCAAGAATATACCAGATCCCGAACTAATTATCAGAACATCCGGAGAGTTTAGACTCAGTAATTTCTTGCTTTGGCAAAGTGCTTATAGTGAATACTATATTAGTGAACTTCTATGGCCTGATTTTAATGAAGAGGAACTAATAAAGGCTTTTAAGTTTTATGGCTCGAGAAATAGAAGATTTGGAGGAATTTAAAGTGACTAAAGAATTTCAAAGCAGAACATTGACAGGATTATTATTAGTCCTAGTACTAGGCACAGCCATTCTACTAGGTGGATTGTGGTTCTGGGCCGCTTGTCTTCTATTATCTACCTTATTCTATAAGGAATATATAAATATTTATAAGTCAAAGAAAAGCTATGGCTTTTTTTTCAGCACAGGCATTATAGGTATTTTATATTATATAGGCATTTATTTAGATTATCGATTCACACTACAAATTAGCTTGTTGCTTATTTTGATTTATGGTGCTTTCCGGGTAATAACAAGATACCCGAAATTTACATATAAAAATATCAAGACAACAATATTTGGTTTCTTATATTGCTACATGTTCCTAAGTTCCTTGTATTTATTAAGAAGTGAAGAAGGTGGCTTAGAGTGGATATTGTTTATTCTATTAGTCAGTATTTTAGGTGATGTAGGAGCATATTTAGTAGGTAGGAAAATAGGAAAAACAAAAATCGCACCAGTATTAAGCCCTGGAAAATCATTAGAAGGACTTGTTGGTGGAATTATTCTTGCAACAGCAGGTGGAGTGATTTTTGCCACAGTATTTATGGATTTGATGATACCTGTAAGTGCTTTAATTTGTATAGCAATTGTATTTATTGGCTTAATGGGTGACTTATTTGAATCGCATTTAAAAAGAGAAGTCAAAATCAAGGATTCAGGATCATCATTACCAGGTCATGGAGGTTTTCTTGATAGGTTTGATGCTATAATATTCATCTCAGGATTTATATACTTACTATTAGAGGTGACAAAGTGAAAAAGATTATAATACTTGGTTCCACAGGCTCTATTGGTACTCAAGCACTTGAAGTTATAGCTGAACAAAATGAAAATTTCCAGGCTTATGGCTTGGTTGGTGGTTCAAATGTCGATCTTCTAATTTCCCAAGCAAGAAAATTCCAACCAAAGTGGGTAGGAATTCAAGATGAAAGTAAGTACCTATATCTAAAAGAAAGCTTGCCTGCTGGAATAAATATTGTTGCAGGTGAAAAAGGTATTGAAGAGATAATATCGGACATGAGTTACCAGACTTTATTAGCTGCTATAAGTGGTATTGCTGGTTTGAAATCAACAATAAAGGGTATTGAAGCTGGTAAGGAAATTGCTCTTGCAAATAAGGAGACCCTTGTTGCTGGTGGTGATTTGATTATGAATTTAGTAAAAAAACATGGAGTAAGTCTTTTACCTGTTGATAGTGAGCATAGCGCTATCTTTCAAAGTATGAATAACCATCAAAGAAAAGTAAAGAAAATAATACTAACTGCTTCTGGTGGACCTTTTAGAGATTATGACGAGGAAATGTTAAGTCAAGTTAAAATTGAAGACGCCTTAAGACATCCTAACTGGTCAATGGGGCAAAAGATAACTATTGATTCAGCAACTTTGGCCAATAAGGCTTTGGAAGTTATAGAGGCTCATTATCTATTTGACTGTTCATATGAAAATATTGATGTGCTTATACATAAAGAAAGCATTATCCATTCAATGGTAGAATTTATTGACACATCAATTATTGCTCAACTCGGCTTTCCTAGTATGAAACTGCCTATACAATATGCTTTTACCCATCCAAATAGTTTGCCGGTCAAATGGCCTTCATTAGATCTTGCAGAAGTCGGAAGCTTAAACTTTAGTAAACCAAAAGAATATTTCAAAGCACTTAGTCTTGGGGTTGAAGCTGGTAAAGCTGGAGGTAGTGCACCAATAATTTTTAATGGAGCAAATGAGGTAGCAGTTGATTACTTTATTAATGGGAAAATATCATTTCTACAAATACCGGAAATGATAGAAACAGCCTTGAACAATGTTGAAGGAATCAATATAAAAAGTTTTGATGACATTGCTTATATTGATAAATCAACTAGAGATTATCTGAAAAAGGAGTTTTAAATGGGAATAATTTCA
>JBGSJN010000119.1:0-24190 GCA_041741995.1 Bacillota bacterium | reverse complement strand
ATGAATACAATAAGAGAATTAATAACTGAAAATGCAAATCAAATAATTAAATTTATAGTTATAGCAGTAATTGGTTATATAGTAATAAAAGTGATAATGCTAATTTTCAACAAGTCAAAGTCAATAGTAAAAATAGACCCGAATGTAGGTAGTTTTCTTAAAGGTCTAATTAAGTTTCTACTTTATGCAGTCTATATAATAGTGCTACTTACTTTGCTAGGCATACCTATAACAACCTTCGTAGCAATGCTTGGTGCAGTTGGTTTGGCCATAGCACTTGCATTACAGGGAAACTTGTCTAATTTTGCCAGCGCTATATTAATATTAATGTTTAAACCCTTTGTTGTCGGTGACTATATTGAATGTAAGGGGGATTCAGGATCTGTTAGAGACATACAATTACTATTTACTACAATAATAACCCCCGATAACAAGAAGGTTACCATTCCAAACTCAGATCTTATTAACTCTAGTGTAATCAACTATACATCTGAAGATACAAGAAGAGTCGACTTGGTATTTAGTGCTGGTTATAATAGTGATGTTGATATGGTGAAGAATGTTTTGACTGAAATTGTTGCAAATCATAAAAAAATACTTCCTGGGCCTGAGCCAATTATTAGATTGGTTAAGCATGCAGATAATGCACTGGATTATGATGTGAAAGTATGGGTTAATACCATTGATTTTTGGGATGTTTTTTATGATTTGGAAGAAAGTGTCAGAAAAGAGTTTGAAAAGAATAATATTGAGATACCATTCCCTCAAAGAGAGATTATTATTAGATAAATGTCGTTGTAAACTATATGCTATCGATTTTAAATAGTGGTATAATTCTTATATAAAAGTCAAATATTTTATGGAGAGTGATGGAAATGAACAATGATAAAGAATCATCAAATTTACTAGAAATACCTGATTTCAATGACATGGAAGAAGATATGGAAGTGCCAACATATGACGATCCGGAAATCTTTGCTAATCCACAACAAACAGAAAAAGTAACAGTAGAATCAGAACCGAAATTTGCTGGAATAGTAGGTAAACCAAAATATAGCCTTAAGAATATTAGACGCTATGGCATAAGTTATTTAAAAAGAAACATGATTTTCTTAATAGTTATATTGCTTGCCTGGTTAATGCTTGGATCCTACGACTATGATTTTCCTTTGGCGGGAGTACCTATTATAGGAAATCTCTACAGCTTTCTTATTACAGGACCATTAAAATACCCGCTAATTTACTTGACTGCAGCCTATAATGGACCAATGGGATTCTATATTAAATCAGGACTAACTCCTTATACATTCCTTGTAGCAATTACAGCAAAATCAGCCTATATACTGGCCATGACTGGTGTAGTCATACCATCAATCAAGGGTCTTATAAAAGATAGAAATAATGAAATTGGTAAGTATAAGAGTAGTAGCCTAAAATTCATGGAAACATTAAAATCAATAACTAGCAATATTTCTTCTATTGGTTTTATACTCTCAGGATTAGGGATAGCCTTAGTTATATCAAACCTGTTAACAAGAAATGGTAAAATTGATAAAACCTTTGTATTATTACTATTAGCCTTGGTTCTTTTTAAGGGTCTGGCTGGAATTTTACCATCAGCTCTAGATTTTATAATTCGTAGATTAATGGCACTCTTTACAAGACTTATGCCAGGATATCTTTCAAATGGAACAAAACAATACGATCAATTGAGACTAGGTGCGATCATAGGTTTCCCAGCAGCTATCATAGTAGGTGGTTTTGGAGAATATACAGGTTATATGATAGGTGCAATTATACTTTTAGTAGGGATATTGTTCTCATTATTTAAAAGGGAGAAAGCCTAATGGCTATAAGGAGATTTGTAGATAGAGGAGGTTTCGCTTCTATATTTAATGATGAAAATGGCGACTATATGAGAAGTGGAATAATAAATGAAAATGGTGAGGATACAGGGAAAGATCCATTTATGGCAGAATTCCCTCAATTACTAGACATAGGAATAATGGGACACTGCGAACATGGACTATCAGGTCTTTGTTTAAGCTGTGGTATAGAATGTTATCAAAATGGAAACATAGAGAAGCAACCTAATATGCCGATAAATGACTTTAATGAAATTATGAAACAATGTGAAGGGAGAACATTCCAGGTTGCCCTTGGTGGAAGAGGCGATCCTGAAATGCATGAAAACTTCATGGAAATTCTTACTACCTGTAGGAAATATGGGGTTGTTCCTAATATGACAACATCAGGATATGGACTAAAGGATGAACATATAAAGTTGATTAAAGAATACTGTGGGGCTGCTGCGGTTAGTTGGTATAAGACTGAGTATACCTATAAGGCTATCAATAAATTAATTGAAGCTGGAGTAACGACTAATATCCATTTTGTACTAGGAAATAATAATATAGAAGAAGCTATAGAAATATTATCAGATCCTTTATTCCTTAAGGGTATATGTAGAATTATATTTCTATTGCACAAGCCAGTTGGACTTGGAAGTATTGATAGAGTACTCTCTCCTGATGATATTAGAGTAAAAGAATTTTTCAGATTGTTATCTACTGGAGAGAATATTAATAGGGTAGGTTTTGATTCTTGTTTAGTACCAGGTATTTCTAAACATTGTCCTAACATACCTCCCGAAACATATGATGCCTGTGAGGCAGGAAGGTTTTCAGCCTATATAGGTCCTGATTTAGAGATGTGTCCTTGTAGTTTTGATAAATCAGGAGATTATTCAGAAAGTTTATATGAAAAATCAATTATTAGTATATGGAATGGTCTTAAATTTGAAGAATTTAGAAATATATTCAAAGGCAGATGTAAAAGTTGCGCCCTACTAGCACAATGTATGGGCGGTTGTCCAATAAAACCAGAGATTAGACTTTGTGGTAACATTTAAAATATGGAGGTGTAACATATGAAAATCAGAAAAGGATTTGTGACTAACTCAAGCTCAACAAATTTTGGAGTTATGGTTATTACATCTATAGCAGGTATTAGTGCAGCAGCGCTAATATCACCTTATGAATTTGATCAGAATGCAAAAAAGAAAAGTTATGTAAGACTTGTAGTAGAAGCTCCTGTTAGGAAAGTACTAAGACCTGGACAGAATGTAACAATATCAGCTCAAGTCTTGAAAGTTGAGATTGTTGATGGAGAATTATCTGATGATGTAACGGTAGTGGGTGGAGCTACAATTTCTTGTGCCAGTGGTGCTGAAATAATTGAAATGGAAACTCCAAGTCCAGATAGCAATGATGGAAGTCTTTCGTTTACAGTTATAGATGATCTAGAAGCACTTCTAAAATATGACAAACCTATTTTATTTAATATTTCAGCAATATGCGAAGGTGAAAATCTTTCGGCTAGCCTTAATTTTACTGTACCATATTTTACAGTATCACCTATTGAAGGGAATTTTGTATTAGAAAAAGATGTTTCCATGAAACTTAATCTGCGGTCTAACTATGGTTCTGATTATAGCTATAATTTTTCGGAGGGAAGTTTATTGTCTTCTGATGTTCTAGATAGAGATGAAATGAGCCAGACTATTAATATAAGTGAGGATGTTGATGATCCAGATAAGGTGTTTAATAAATTTACTTGTAAAGTAATCAAAGATTATAAAATTGATGCACCTGGAGATGGCTTTAGTCTTAGTGGCAATTTTAGAGGGACTTTTTTGAAAGAGTCTATTCTTTTACCAAAGTCCACCAAGCTACCTGTTATATTAAAATCATATAAGGATGATCAAAGTGATAAGAGAACTGATGAGGCACATCTGTTGTATGTGAAAGTATTAAAATATGATGATGCTACAAAGAATTTAAAAATTGATTTAGAATTGACAAATAATTTATCATTTGATTTCGAGCCGACACAAACTAATGGTCGTCTTGATTATGATAGCGCAAAAAAAATCGTTGATACAGCCAATATAATAAGTGAGTTGCTACCAGATAAAGGAGCAGCAACAGATCAACAAGGTTATGCAATCTATCGAATCTATGCTAATGCCTTTGTTGAATCGGAAGAGGAAAATATTGATATGATTATCACAGTTTCCTGCGATGATAGTGATATTGAGGATATAACACTAAAAGGGCAACTTAAGCCTAGAATAAGTCTAAAGGGTTTGATCAGACAATTTATAGAATACCCTCAAGGAACATATATTGGAGTTTTAGCAAAGCTAGGTGATGTTGACATATATTTCAATGCTCTAGACGAATTAACTGAAATCAAACTTGTTGGAAGTGGAAATCCTCAGTATGAGCCGAATTCGGATTCTATGTTATTAAGAGAGATTCCAGAGTCTATTAAGGAATTCTTGGTTGTCCAAACTATACATCATGAACTTGCCCATAAGATAGAAAGAATCAATGGAGAATCTTTCTCCAGATTCCAAAAAGATGCCTATGGAGAAAGACATTCCTACTTTATTCAATATTTATCTGATGCTGCTAAGGCACTTGCTGATATAGAAAGAGGAGTATCCTCAGATATAGAAGCAGGTATAGGAGAAGCTATTCATAAATACAATCAAGTTTACTACAATGTAGATAATCTTGAATATCCGCCTAATGAGGGTGAAATTAGTAGTTGGTTTGGAGTAAGGACTTTGTCTCAACACGAGGTCTTCGACAGATATAGAGATTTTTCTATTCATTGTATGAATGGTGCCTTACCTGATAATATAAAAAGAAATGTTGAAAAATATGTTGAGTCTTTGTATTTTCCAGGTGATATAAAAGGTTATTGGAAGGAAATAGGCGGCTTATTTGATGGTGGTGAATGGTCAATGTCATGGCAGGGTGGAAATGTATTCAAGATAATTCCAAGACATAAGGGTTATACCTTTACAGAAATGAGCAGAAGATGGCTCGGTGGTAACAGATTGGCCTTTGAGGCCAGGTACTTGGTGATACGTGAATCTGACAAGGATGAGGATGAGTTGATTGCTGTTTTTGATGCAGGAACCTTTGATTCATCAAATTGGGCCTATCCAAAAATAGATAAGTTTACACTTAAATGGAAGGCAGGTAGAACATTAAGTGATTGTCTACTAGGAGATCATATGGATAAGGAAGTAGAGTTAATAAGAAAATAAATACTAGTTAATAAATAAAGGAGATTTATATGGATTTTTCCAATGTCATATTTGCCTTTGCCTTGACCCTTTTTGCTGGTCTTTCTACAGGTATTGGAAGTGCTTTATCGTTATTAACCAACAAAACTAATGTAAAATTTCTATCCCTAGCTTTAGGCTTTTCAGCAGGTGTTATGATTTATGTTTCCTTTATGGAAATTCTAGTTAAGGCTAAAATAACATTAGTTGAGTCTCTTGGTCTTAGAATGGGAACCTGGACTACAGTGGGAGGTTTTTTCTTTGGTATACTTGTTATAGCTCTTATTGACTTCTTGATTCCATCTGTGGAGAATCCTCATGAAATCCATACAGTAGAGGAGATGGACGGTGAAAGTGAAGAACATAAGGCTAAACTAATGAGAATGGGATTATTTACAGCTTTAGCTATAGCCATTCACAACTTTCCAGAAGGTTTGGCAACCTTTACTGCAGCTTTAAGTGATCCAAAACTTGGAGTAGCAATAGCTGTTGCTATTGCTATACATAATATTCCAGAGGGCATTGCAGTAGCAGTGCCTATATTTTACTCGACTGGTAGTAGGATGAAAGCATTTAAATTATCTTTTCTATCTGGTTTAGCTGAACCTCTTGGTGCTGTTATTGGGTATTTTCTTCTTTATAGATTTCTTAGTGATACACTTTTTGGTTTTATATTTGCCTCAGTTGCCGGTATTATGGTCTATATTAGCTTAGATGAGCTGTTGCCTTCTGCTCGTGAATACGGAGAACATCATCTATCAATAATAGGGCTTGTTGCAGGTATGGCTGTTATGGCTTTTAGTCTGTTGATGTTCATATGATGGCCTGGAGTAAAATAAGGCAACAATTAGGTAATTCTCTTCATCCTGATCTTAAGGGTATATTGATCTATGAGCCAACAGGTTATCGATATGCTCCAGACAAGTCAGGTATGAACTACATTACCATTAATAAAAAGAAAATCTTCAATATGAAAGATGCCACCACAACAATAAAATGGTATCAAACCGAGCAGGAAATAAAAAATGACAAGAATATATTGTTACCAATCAGTGATGAAGAAATAGAAGCTATTAGAGTTGAAACTAAGGGGACAGTACCAGAAGAACGATTGATAATAATGGCTAGAAACAAAAAGATTGTTGTTTATGCCAAGGAGCTTTTAATTGCACAGACTAACTTAACAAAATCTAATTTTCAAGAAATTGCAAATAAATTTCTTTCTACTTCAATTGAAGATAGTCTTGAAAGTAGTGATATATTAATAAATGTTCTGGCACTTGTTGATAAGCGAGTTGGTAAGAAAAGGTTGATAAATATGTCGGACAAGATTATATGGAAACATCCTTTGGTTCAATACTTCTATAACCTTAGGTGTAGTTTGTAGATACTAGAAATAATATTACTATAGTACATAAGGAGATAAATTATGAGCAAAGTTGTATTAGGCTTAACAATGTCCTTGGATGGATATGCTGAAGATATTAACGGAAGTGTTAATCCGCTATATTATGATTTAGAACAACTTGCAGAAACTGAAGTTATGAATGAATTCAAAATGGATACTGGTGCTGTTGTTATGTCAGGTAAGGAGTTTTATATGGCTGATGATATTGATGGATATGCAGATGGTTATGAATTTCAGGGTCCAATCTTTATCTTTACTGATAAAATACCCGGAAAACATCCAAAAGAAAATGATAAAATATCTTTCACCTTTGTGACTAGTGGTATTGAAGATGCTATAAGGCAAGCCAAAATTGTTGCAGGGGATAAGGCTGTTAATATTATCGGAAGTGCAATAACAACACAATTATGCCTGCAAACTAATCTGATAGATGAACTTCAAGTAGATATTATTCCACGTTTTTTAAAGGAGGGTTTTCGACCTTTTGATAATATTGATAATTTTAATAAAAGATTTGAAAGGATCTTAGTTAAAGAACTTCCTGCTGGTAGGGTACATATTAGATATACTATTATGCCTATAATGCAATAATTAATATGATAATTATTATACCTAGAAACCTAATAGTTATTGACATATGCCAAAAACAGTCTATAATTAAGAGTATAAATAGCATATGCCATAAACTATTAGGAGGTGAAAAATATGCCAAGAAGAGATGGAACAGGACCAGCAAGAGCTGGTAGAGGAAGAATGGGCGGTACAGCAAGTGCTGGCGTTGAAGGCTTCTGTAAATGTCCAAGTTGTGGAGAACAAGTAAAACACTTACGTGCAGAACCTTGTTCAAATACAAAGTGTCCAAAATGTGGAACTACAATGGTCAGAGCTTAAGCAAGAAAGTAAAGGGTAATTAATATGATAATTAAAACACTAGTGGACAACATATCAACTGATGAAAATCTTGGAAGCGAGCACGGGCTTAGCTTATATATAGAAACTAAGAACCATAGGATTCTATTTGATACTGGAGCTAGTTCACTATTTTCTGAAAATGCCAAAAAAATGGATATTGACTTATCTAAAGTGGATTTAGCTATAATTTCCCATGGACATTATGATCATGGTGGAGGTTTAAAGACTTTCTTGGATATTAATAGTCAGGCAAAAATATACCTTAATAAAAGAGCATTTGGTGACTATTATTCTAATCAGGTTGATGGTTCTAAGAAATATATAGGTCTAGATAAAACCTTAATATCTAATGATCGTTTCATTTATTTGGATGGACAGTTTGAAATAGATGAGGAGCTTGAACTATTATCGGGAGTTAAAGGAATAAGACTAAACCCGTCAGGGAATAAGGACTTATTAGTTAAAGATGGAGAAATATACAAATTAGATGACTTCAAACACGAACACAATTTGATAATTAAGGAAAATGGAAAAAAAGTGCTGATAGCAGGTTGTGCACATAATGGGATTGTTAATATATTAGAACATTACTTTACTGCTAAGAACAGTATGCCAAATCATGTTATTGGAGGTTTTCATTTATATAATAGAGCAGCCGGACAAGATGAAAATCCTGAGAAAGTGGCAGAAATTGGCTCATATCTTGTTAGTACAGGTGCAATCTTTCATACCTGTCATTGTACAGGAAAAACGGCCTTTGATAATTTAAAGATAATTATGGGTGATAAGGTAGATTATCTATCATCTGGGACTCAATTAATAATTTAAAAAATAGGGCAAAAAGCAAATAAAGAAAAGGAACAGCATCTTGCACTAGCAAAATGTTGTTCCTTTTTGAATATAAAAATATATACTTAAATAATTAATATAACTATGATAAACGTTCTTTAAAATCTTGATAACCGAAGTCCTTAATCAGCCTTACATTACCATTCTTCTCTTTAATAACTATTGATGGAAGATTCATACCATTAAAAGTGTTATTCTTAACCATAGAATAAATAGCCATATCACAAAAAGTCAGTTTATCACCAACCTTAAGTGGTGTATCAAAGGAATAATCCCCGATTATATCACCAGCTAGACAAGTAGGACCACCCAATCGATAGTTATGAGTCTTTTCATTTATCAGACCACTGCCAATAATATTAGGGCGATAAGGCACTTCAAGAACATCAGGCATATGACAAGCTGCAGAAGTATCCATAATACAAATCTTCATGCCATTATCAACAATATCAAGGACAGTACTTACCAAGAAACCAGTATTTAAGGCAACCGCCTCACCAGGTTCCAAATAAACCTTCACATCATACTTTTCTCTAAACTTGATTATACATTCTATCAGGGATTCAACATCATAATCTTCTCTGGTTATATGATGACCCCCACCGAAGTTTACCCATTCCATATCATAAAGATACTTTCCGAACTTTTCTTCTATAACCTTGAGTGTAGTAATAAGGTCATCACTGTTTTGTTCACAAAGAGTATGGAAATGCAAACCACTAATACCATCCAATTGATCAGATTTGAAGTTTTCAAGAGTTACCCCAAGTCTTGAACCTTTGGCACAGGGATCATAGATTTCATGGTCCTTACCTTGGGTAGAATGCTCGGGATTAATTCTAATTCCAAAACTTTTCCCGCTGTCTATAGATTTTTCTCTATATTTTCCCCACTGATTAAAGGAGTTAAAGATAATATGATCACAGATTTCAAGAATCTCATCAAATTCGTCTTCCCGGTAGGCAGTAGAAAAAACATGTGTTTCACCACCCATTTCCTCATAACCAAGCTTAGCTTCAAATAGTCCGCTGGCAGTAGTACCATTCAAATACTCACCAATTAAAGGATAAAGACTAAACATAGAAAAAGCCTTTTGAGCCAGTAGTATCTTGCAACCAGCTCTTATTGATACATCTTTCAATAGTTCAAGATTCTTAATAAGAAGCTTCTCATCTACAATATAGTAGGGAGTCCTTAAAACATCATTCATACTAGCCAACCTAGTCAACCAATGCTGGGTTGAAGTCCTCTACCCAAGGAAGTCCCCATTTATTTAAAGCTTCCATAAATGGATCTGGATCAAATTCTTCAACATTAAAGACACCAGGCTTTTGCCAGGTTCCATTCATAACCAACATAGCACCAATCATAGCCGGAACTCCAGTTGTATAGGATATAGCCTGACTTTGTACTTCCTTATAGCTTTCCTCATGATCACATACATTGTAGATATAGTAGGTTCTTGCCTTACCGTCCTTAATACCCTTGAAGATACATCCAATATTGGTTTTACCCTTGGTTCTAGGTCCAAGAGAAGCAGGATCAGGAAGAACAGCTTTTAAAAATTGCAAAGGTACAATTTGCATACCATTGTAATCGATAGGTTCAATAGAAGTCATCCCAACATTTTCCAAACACTTCAAATGAGTAATATAGCTTTGTCCAAAAGTCATAAAGAAACGAATTCTCTTGATTCCCTTTAGGTTGAGGGCAAGACTTTCTAATTCCTCATGATGGAGCAGGTACATATCCTTCTTGCCGATGACTGGGAATTCATATTCTCTTTTTATTTCCAAAGGCTCAGTTTCTACCCATTTACCATCTTCCCAGTAGCTGCCATCAGCAGTTACTTCTCTGATATTGATTTCCGGATTGAAGTTAGTTGCGAAAGGATATCCATGATCACCTGCATTGGCATCTAAAATATCCAGATAATGAATCTCATCAAAATAGTGTTTTTGAGCATAGGCAGAAAAAACACCTGTTACGCCAGGATCAAAACCACTTCCAAGAAGAGCAGTAATTCCAGCTTCTTTAAAACGTTCCCTATAAGCCCACTGCCATTTGTATTCAAACTTAGCATCATCAAGAGGCTCATAGTTGGCAGTATCTACATAATGAGTCTTTGTAGCAAGACAAGCATCCATGATTGTCAGGTCTTGATAAGGCAGAGCCAGATTGATTACCACATCAGGCTTGAAACTATTTATTAAGTCTATCACTTCTTGTGTATTATCAGCATCTACTTGTGCAGTATGAATTTTTGTTTTACCGCCATCAAGTTTTGCTTTTAGTACATCACATTTACTTTTAGTTCTACTAGCGATCATTATTTCCTCAAAGACATCACTGTTTTGACAACATTTATGTATAGTCACTCCAGCAACTCCACCACATCCGATTATTAAAGCTTTTCCCATATTTATACCTCCTGTAACTATTTATTATATTGATACTGTTTTAGATTTTATATTTCTACTCTACATTCAACAACATTTCTTCTACATAATTAGGTAGATAGAAGGAGCCTTTATGAAGATTGGTATTATAGTATTTTGTTTTGATAGCTAGAGATTTCCAACTATCAGCTTGTAAATCCTTTATTGGATGATACTTCTTAGAAGCAAAACCAAACAACCAATGACCTGAAGGGTAAGTAGGAATATGAGCCTGATAGACTTTACTGATAGGGAAAGATTCCACTATACGCTTATGGGCTCTCTTCATAGCAATCGCATCACCTTCATAAAAAGGACTCTCATGCTGATTTACCATTATCCCATCTTCTTTAAGAGCCTTAAAACAATTACCGTAGAACTCCTTTGTAAAAAGCCCTTCACCTGGACCAAAAGGATCTGTTGAATCAACAATTATCAAATCATATTCATTTTCATACTTACGAATAAACTTCAAACCATCCTGATTATAGATTTTAAGACGAATGTCATCAAAACAACAAGCAGTCTGAGGTAAAAACTCCTTACAAACAGATATGACCTGTTCATCAATCTCCACTAAATCAATACTTTCAATACTTTTATACTTAGCAAGTTCCCTTACTGCTCCACCATCACCGGCGCCAATGACTAAAACTTTACGAACATTTGGGTGAACAGCCATGGGAATATGAGTTATCATCTCATGATAGATAAACTCATCTTTTTCTGTTAACATCATCAGACCATCAAGTGTTAAGAATCTACCAAATTCAGGAGATTCAAAAACATCTATTCTTTGAAATTCACTTTGTCCACTATAGAGTTGTTTATCAACCTTTATGGATATTTTAACATTTTCTGTGTATTTTTCGCTATACCATAATTCCATTTCAAATCACCTCTTCAATACATTCAATTTTTTTAAATCCATATCCTCTGAACCTGTTAGCAAGCTGCCCTTTTCCTTGGCATAATTGATATATTCGATTATTTCCTCGGTAATAAGCTCACCAGGAGCAAGAATTGGAATACCAGGTGGATAACACATTACAAACTCTCCACAAACCTGACCTATACTTTCTCTTAAGGAAAGAGCCGTCTTCTCCCAATAGAAGGCATCCTGTGGTGACATAATAACCCTTGGACTCAAATATTCATTCTTAAGCATACCTATTTTATTTTTTTTATATTTTCGCCTGATTTCAGCCAGAGCACCAATTAGTCTTTCTATATTCTTATTACTATCCCCTACAGAAACGTAAGCCAAGATATTTCCCATATCTCCAAATTCAATTTGGATATCATACTCATCCCTTAAAATATCATAAACTTCAATCCCGGCTAGACCAACCTCAAAGGTATTAATTGATAACTTTGTAATATCAAAATCATAGATAGTGTCACCATTGATTAATTCCTTGGAATAGGCATAATAGTCTCCTATTTGATTAATTTCTTCTCTGGCATATTCTGTAAGTTCAATCACTTTGTTGAAAATATCAACACCCTTAAGGGCCAGGTTTTTTCTAGCTATATCAAGACTCGATAATAGAAGGTAGGAGCCACTAGTAGTCTGGGTCAGATTTATAATTTGCCTGACATGATTAGGGTTAATGTTCCTGCCACATAGTAGAATGGAACTTTGAGTCAAGGAACCTCCTGATTTATGCATACTCACAGAGGCCATATCAGCACCTGCCGCCATGGCAGATAAAGGCATGTTTTCACCAAAGTAGAAGTGGGTACCATGTGCTTCATCAGCCAGTACCAGCATATCATATTTATGAGCAAGTTCTGTAATAGCCTTTAAATTTGAGCAAATGCCATAGTAGGTGGGATTGTTTATTAGTATAACCTTGGCATCAGGATTTTCCTCTATGGCCTTTTTAACATCTTCAAGTGACATGCCAAGAGATATTCCCAGTCGTTCATCTATTTGTGGATTGATATATATTGGAATTGCCCCACATAGAATAAGGGCATTAATTACACTTATATGTACATTTCTTGGAAGAATGATTTTATCTTCTCTTTTACAGACGGAAAGTATCATTGCCTGGACAGAGGAGGTGGTACCACCTACCATAAAGAAAGCATTGGCAGCTCCAAATGCTTCTGCAGCCAGTTCTTCAGCTTCTTTAATTACTGATGTGGGATGGCAAAGATTATCAAGTGGTTTCATGGAATTAACATCCACTGACATACATTTCTCACCTAGGAAGTCCAATAGTTCCTTGTTGCCTTTTCCTCTTTTATGTCCTGGAACATCAAAGGGGACTATTCTCATATTTTTCATTTCATTTAATGCTTCAAATATGGGAGCTTTGTTTTGTCTTATGTCCAAGTTTTCACCTCCAAATAAAAAAACTCATGTTATTGCAACCTTGTGCAACACTCATGAGAATTGTCATTTCACTATAGAATTTCAGAGTCTATATAGCATTGAACTACTTTTACTACTCTTATTGACCGTTTCACAAGTGTGTAGCTTATACACGTTTGGTTATGAAGTAACCATCTTATAAAATTTGCGCTCCTAACGCAATCAATAACTTGGCTTTCGCCACGATCGGCAGTTGACCCGGCTGTCCGTATGGCCTTTGCTCTTATAAAAAAAGCGGTCAAGTAGTTCTAGTTTTTTAAACTGAAACTTCTTAAATAATACTTTGTTTTAAGTGTTTTGTCAAGTAAGACAATGGGGAGTCTACCATCTATATTAGATGAAAAAGCTCTGTTTTTGTTAAGATTTTGTTGGTAGAATGAGAATAGAATAATAGATATTATTGGAGGACTTATATATGAATAACTTAAGCAAACCAAATAGTTGGTTATTATGTAGTAATATAGGAGAATGGCATGATTGGCTAGTAGTTAATCACTTAACAAAATCTGAAATATGGCTACAAATTAGAAAAGTTCGCTCAAGTGATATTGGAGTTAAAATAGACGATGCAGTGGAGGAAGCTATTTGTTATGGTTGGATTGATGGAAAGATGTATAGTCTTGATGAGGGTAAATATATCCTTCGCTTTACTCCAAGAAGAAGCGGTAGTTTCTGGTCCAAGAAAAATCGTAAACGTGCTGAGGAGCTTATAAGAGTTGGTAGAATGACAGAAGTAGGTATGGAGAAAATCAAGTAAGCACAAAAAAATGGCCACTGGGAAAATGCTTATTAGTTTTAATTACTAAATATTAAAAAGTCGAATGTGCTATAATTAAGACAATTAGGAATCAGGCAATATACTTGAAGGAGTGTGATATATATGAAAGAAATAACCGTTCTTATAGCAGGTAGACGGGGAGATGGATTAGATGAAACTGGTCTTATAGTTTCCAATATTCTAAGTAAAATCGGTTACCAAATATATATGTATAATGATATCCCCTCCCTTATAGTAGGTGGACATCAATTTGTATTAGTTAGAGGGGCGAGTGAGAAAATATCAGCACACACTGATAAAGTTGATATAGTGCTAGCTCATAATCAAGATGCTGTAGATAAACATAAAGATAGATTTTATGATAAGACAGTTATTATCTCTGATATGGACAAGGTACTAGTCAAAGATGCAAAACTCACTAATATCGGATTAAGTCTCAAAGAAATAATTGATGATAAAGCTTTGATGATTCAACTTGGAGGGATCTGTCTGATAGCCGGGCTATGTAAGGCTCTTAATATTGAACTTAGCATTTTAAAAGAAATTATCAATAAGGATAATACTAAACTATTAGAACAAAAACTAAAATTAGCAGAAATTACTTATGAACAAGTAAGTATAAAGAAAAATAAATCAATAGAACAAAAACAAAAATTAATAAAAGAACAAATAGAAGAATCAAATAATAAAAAACTTCCAATTCTTAGTGGAAGTGAAGCTATAAGTCTAGGATTACTAAAGGCTGGTTTAGAAGCTTATGTTGCCTACCCTATGACCCCGACTTCACCTATTCTAGAATTTCTAGCAGCAAAAGAAAAGGAACTAGGACTTCATATAGTGCTACCTGAAAGTGAAATTGCAGTTATGTTAATGGCTCTTGGCTATTCCTATATGGGAGTTAGAAATGCTGTTGGAACATCTGGTGGTGGTTTTAGTTTGATGGTAGAAGCACTAGGATTATCTGGACAGGCAGAACTTCCAGCAGTTATAGTTATGGGTCAAAGGTCAGGACCTTCAACAGGAATGCCTACCTATACTGCACAAACTGATCTACATTTCGTTTTAAATGCTAGTCAAGGTGAATTTCCTCGACTAATTGTAGCCCCTGGAGACGCAGAAGAAGCCTATTATTGGTCAGGAGTGGCGATGAATAAGGCCTGGAAGTACCAAATGCCAGCAATTATACTTACTGACAAGACTCTTGGTCTTGGTTACTATAGTTTCGATATTAATCTTGTACCAGAGGTGAAGATAGAAGAAGAATTACTTTGGGATAGTAAAGAGAAATATTCACGCTATAAAATGACTAATGATGGGATATCTCCAATGGCCTATCCTTCAATAGGGGGACAGGCAATTAAGGCGACTAGCTATATTCATGATGAATATGGTATAACCACAGAAAAACCTGAAATAGCAAAAGCTTTAGCAGATAAGTTGATTATGAAGGAAAAGCAATTGGCTGTTGACCTTGAAGCTTATGAGACTGTTAATGTTTATGGGGAGGGTACTACAGCACTTCTTTGTTGGGGGTCTAATAAGGGTGTATGTCTTGAGGTCGCCAGTAAATATAACTTGAAAGTAGTACAGGTACTTGTAATGTCACCATTTCCAGTTAATGCTTTGAATAAAGGACTAGATGGTGTTGATAAATTAATTAGTGTTGAGTGCAATGCCAAAGGACAACTAGCCATTCTTCTAAAACAAAATGGTTTCAAGGTTGATGAGCTGATTTTAAAATATGATGGCAGACCCTTTTCTATAGAAGATTTGGATCTTGAAGTAAAGAAGGTGATGTAATGAGTAAATTAAAAACTGATAAAGCAATAGAATGGTGTCCTGGTTGTGGTAATTTTGGAATACTTGATACTTTTGAAAAAGTAGTCGAGGAGCTGGTTGCCGAGGGTACTCCACTTGAAAAGTTCATTATTGTCTCTGGAGTTGGTAATCATGCTAAAATTGTAGACTATCTACATATTAATAGTTTTTATTCCATTCATGGTAGAGCTTTACCTGTTGCTGAGGCAATTAAGCTTGCTGATCCTGAAGTAAAAGTTATTTGTTTTGTAGGAGATGGTGATAGTTTTGCAGAAGGTTTGGATCATTTGATTTTTGCAGCTAAGCGAAATAGTGATATTACTGTGGTGGTTCATGATAATAGAACATATGGCTTAGCCACAGGTCAATTTACACCAACTTCACAACAGGAGTTTACAGGTGGTACCATGCCTGAGGGAGCCAAGGAGGAGTCCTTTAATCCTATGGAGCTTATGCTGGTTAGTGGAGCTACATTCATTGGACGTGGATATCCTATTAAAAAGGATCATTTCAAAAAACTATTTAAAGAAGCGATTGTTCATAAGGGTTTTTCTGTAGTTGATACTTTACAGGTGTGTGTAACTTTCAATAACCTCTATAAAGCATACAATAAGAATGTATATGAGATAGTTGAAGAGAATCTGGATAATATAGATGAGGCACTAAAGAAAATAAGGCTTTGGAATTATAAGGATTCGGATGAACCTATTCCTATAGGTAGTTTCTATAAAACAAGCAGAGTAGGATTTGAAGAGAAATATCAAAAATTAAATATGAAAAAAGAAACTAGAATTAAAAAAATCGATGAGATTTTTAATAATAGAAAATAATAGAATTAGGAGTAGATTAAATGAAAAAACTTATAAAGAATAATATAAGCTGGGTAGGTAAGGTTGACTGGGAGCTTGAAAAGATACATGGAGATGAGTATTCAACTAAAAAAGGTTCTACCTATAACGCCTATCTGATACAGGAAGAAAAGACTGTGTTGATTGATACTGTTTGGATACAATTTGCTGATGAGTTCGTAGATAATCTAGCCAAGGAGGTTGATTTGGATACGATTGATTTTATCATAGCCAATCATGGGGAAGTAGACCATAGTGGTGCATTACCTGCTTTGATGAAGAGAATTCCCGGTAAACCTATATATTGTACAGCAAATGCGGTTAAATCCCTTAAGGGACAGTATCATCAAGATTGGAATTTTCAGGTGGTCAAGACTGGTGACAAGATTGATATTGGTAATGGTAAGAGTTTAATATTTATAGAAATGCCTATGCTCCATTGGCCTGATAGTATGGCTACCTATTTGACTGAAGATAATGTTTTGTTTAGTAATGATGCTTTTGGACAACATCTGGCAACTGAGAAAATATTTAATGACTTAGTGGATCATTGCGAATTAAATAATGAGGCGATAAAATATTATGCTAATATTTTGACACCTTTTAGTCCTATATTGAGAAAGAAACTTGATGAGATAATTTCTTTTAATTTGCCGATTGATATTATTGCCACTAGTCATGGTGTAGTCTGGAGAGATAATCCGATGCAGATTGTAGAGAAATATATGCAATGGGCTAATGAATATAAGGAAAATCAGATTACTATAGTTTATGATACTATGTGGAATGGGACTAGAACTATGGCTGAGAGAATAGCAGAGGGTATAGAACTTGCTGATCCTGAAGTTGTGGTTAAGGTATATAATCTTTCTAAAAATGATATTAATGATTTGATTACGGAAGTGTTTAAGTCTAAGATGGTTGTTATTGGTTCTCCGACTGTGGTTAATGGGATAATTCACGGTATGGCTGGTTTTATTCAAATGATAAAGGAAATGAAGTTCAAGGGTAAGAAGGCTACTTCTTTTGGTAGTTACGGCTGGAGTGGTGAGTCGGTGAAGATTATGAATGAGCTTTTAACTAGTGCTGGTTTTAATGTTTTTGATGAAGGTATTAGAAACCAGTGGAATCCTGATATTGATGCAGAGGCAGCTATAGTGGAATTTGGTAAGAAAATTGCACTTGAAGATACAAATACAAATTAAAAATATATTCATATGTAAGTATATAGACAGATGCAAAGGATTTAATTATTTTTTGCATCTTTTTTATTCTGTACTATTTTAATAATAAAATATGCAGAACTGGGTAATCTTGTGCAAAGACATAGGAAAAAAACTGATAATAATTACCTATATGATTACTATATAGGTAAAAATGTATGAAAAATTACCTATATCAAAAAGTAATGATACTTATTGTTTAAAAATCCTTGAATTGGTACAATGATAATATAAGACAATATCATTGACATAGATAATGATGAAAAGTTTAGATAAAGTCATAACAAGGAGGGGTTAAAATGGGAGAAATGAAATGTCCGGTAACAGGAAGAACAAGTAAAGCCGTATCTGGTAGTGGCACAACAAATAAAGATTGGTGGCCTAATAAGCTTAACCTTAAAATTCTACATCAGAACTCTAATCTTAGCAATCCAATGGGTGCTGATTTTAACTATGCAGAGGAATTTAAAAAACTAGACCTTAAAGCAGTCAAGGAAGATTTGTATGCATTAATGAAAGACTCACAGGACTGGTGGCCTGCTGATTATGGTACCTATGGTCCTTTATTTATAAGAATGGCCTGGCATAGTGCAGGTACATATAGACTAGGAGATGGAAGAGGTGGAGCCAGTGATGGCACCCAACGATTTGCTCCACTAAATAGCTGGCCAGATAATGTTAATTTAGATAAGGCGAGACGTCTACTATGGCCAATTAAGAAAAAATATGGCAAGAAAATATCATGGGCAGACCTTATGATACTAGCCGGTAATTGTGCAATGGAATCCATGGGCTTCAAGACCTTTGGCTTTGGAGGTGGTCGAGAAGATGTATGGGAACCACAAGAAGACGTGTACTGGGGAGCGGAGGCTGAATGGCTAGGAGACAAGCGATACACTGGAGAAAGAGACCTGGAAAATCCACTAGCAGCAGTACAAATGGGATTAATCTACGTAAATCCTGAAGGGCCAAACGGACAACCTATAGCTACAGCTTCTGGTATTGACGTAAGAGAAACCTTCGCGCGTATGGCCATGAATGATGAAGAAACCGTAGCACTAGTAGCTGGTGGTCATACTTTTGGTAAATGCCATGGTGCAGGACCGGCAACACACGTAGGACCAGAACCTGAAGGTGCTCCAATTGAAGAAATGGGACTAGGCTGGAAGAGTACATTTAATAGTGGGAAAGGCGCAGATGCAATAGGTAGCGGTATTGAAGGAGCCTGGAAACCAAAACCTAACAAATGGGATATGGGATATTTAGATACTCTATTCAAATATGATTGGGACCTGATTAAAAGCCCAGCTGGAGCTTGGCAGTGGAAACCAACTGACCCTGCAGCAGCAGATACTGTAGAAGACGCACATGATCCAAATAAGAAACATGCGCCAATGATGACAACAGCTGACCTTTCATTAAGAATGGATCCAAAATACAAACCAATTGCACTAGAATATAAGGATAATCCAGAAAAATTTGCCGATGCATTCGCACGTGCCTGGTTCAAATTAACACACCGTGATATGGGACCAAAATCACGCTATCTTGGACCTGAAGTACCTGCTGAAGATTTGATTTGGCAAGATCCAGTACCTGTTGTTGATTATGATTTGATTGATGAAAAAGATGCTGGAGAATTGAAGAAGATGATAATTGATTCAGGTCTTAAAGTATCACAATTAGTTACAACAGCCTGGGCATCAGCCTCAACATTCCGTGGTTCAGATAAACGAGGAGGAGCAAATGGAGCTAGAATAAGACTAGAACCTCAAAGAAACTGGGAAGTAAATCAACCTGCTCAATTAGAGAAGGTACTTGTAACCTTAGAAAAAATTAAGGATCAATTTAATAGTAAACAAAGTGGAAACAAGAAAATTTCACTAGCAGATCTTATCGTATTAGCTGGTAATGCAGGAATTGAACAAGCGGCTAAAAATGCTGGTAAGGACATAATTGTTCCTTTTACACCAGGACGTACAGATGCCTCACAAGAAATGACTGATACTATATCATTCTCAGTTATGGAGCCAAAGTCTGACGCTTTCCGCAATTACCAAAAAGCCAAGTATGAAGTCACACCTGAGGAACTTATGGTAGATAAAGCACAATTATTGACCTTAACAGCTCCAGAAATGACAGTACTACTTGGGGGAATGCGTGTTTTAAATACAAATTTCGGACAATCAAAACATGGTGTATTTACCAATAGACCAGAAACACTAACCAATGATTTCTTTATAAACTTGGTAGACATGGGAACTGTATGGAAACCAATAAGTGAAGAAAGCGAAGTATTCGAGGGTAGAGATCGTAAATCTAATGAACTTAAATGGACTGCTTCTCGTGTAGATTTAATATTTGGCTCAAATGCAGAGCTTAGAGCTATCTCAGAAGTCTACGCTGGTGATGATGCTAAGGATAAGTTCATCGAGGATTTTGTATTAGCCTGGAACAAGGTTATGAATGCAGATCGTTTTGATACTAAGTAAGAAACAAATACATAATTGATAAAAATAAAGGGCTTAATTGCCCTTTATTTTTTATATAAGGATAGATTTTTATTTATAAATGATATAATAAAAGCAATGAATATTAATTTAAATTAATTATAATCTTGACTTTTGTCTAAGATGGGGGAGCATATGAATTTAAATACAGAAGAACTAGACAAAATAATTCAACAAGTAATGAGCTTTGATCACATGTATCAATTAATAAGAGTTATAGACCCTATCAATAAAACAGTTGTTTTTGAAAGAGATAAGGATGAGGTAGAACTTAATGAAAAATTTGAAACCTGCTATAGTATATGGAACAAAAACAAGGTTTGCAACAACTGTATTTCAATGAGAGCATATAATGAAAACGATGTTTGCATAAAGATAGAAACAACCGATGATAAAATAATAATGGCTACTGCTATTCCCATAAAGCTTGAAGAGGGAACACTTGTAGTTGAACTAATAAAGGACGTTACTAATAGTATGATTTTGGATGATTCTAAATTGTCGAAAAATTCAGATATAGTAAAGCTTCTTGAAATGGCCAGTCTAGCGGCTGTTACAGATGAACTTACAAATATATATAATAAAAGATATATCCAAGAAAAACTCCCGGTTGAATTGGTGATATCAAAACTTAACAAGGAACCACTATCCTTATTGATGACAGATATTGATCATTTTAAAAAAATAAATGATACTTACGGTCACTTAGCTGGAGACTATATACTAAAAGAATTTTGCCAGATACTAAAAAACAATCTTAGAGGTGAAAAGGATTGGATAGCAAGATTTGGTGGTGAAGAATTCTTAATATGCCTAACACAAACAGACTATGAAACAGCATTGTTAGTAGCGCAGAGATTGAGGAAATCAATTGAAGAAGCAGTTTTCGCATATAATGGAGAAAGCATCACACTGACAGCGAGTTTTGGCTTATGTACAAACAATAGTGAAAATCACTATGAAATAGAAAAATTTGTTAAATGTGTGGATAAAAACCTCTACCAAGCAAAAGAATCAGGAAGAAACATGGTAGTAGGCTAAGAGTACTGAAAGGTTGGTAAGTTAATGTATGAAATTACTAAGGAGACTATCTATTATCCTCAAGATGAAATGAATACATTTCTTTTACCTATAACTACAGGCTGTTCATATAATAAATGTGCTTTTTGTTCTATGTACAAGGATCAGGAGTATGCTGAAATACCAATATCACAAACAAAGATTCAATTGCAGAGCGTTGATAAATATACAGAAAGAGTATTCTTAACTGGTGCTGATCCATTAGCTATTGGATTCGAAAAAATGAAGAAACTATTAGAATTGATAAAAAAGGAACTTCCCTATTGCGCCTGTGTAGCTTCATATGCCTCAATTAAGAACCTAGCTAGATATTCTGTAGAAGAATTAGCATTACTACATGATATGGGTCTTAGATTACTCTACATTGGTTTCGAAACTGGAAGAGATGATATACTTAAATTAATGAATAAAAGTCATAATGTTAGTGAAAGTATAAAGCAAGCCAAGAAACTTAATCAAGCAAACATACAGTTCAATACAATTATTATATATGGAATAGCCGGACAGGGTGAGTCTATTGCTAATGCTATTGCCACCAGTCATATGATAAATCAATTTACAACTAACAAGATAATCACCATGAACTTGACAGTATTTAATGAGACAGAGTTAATGCATATTATAAAAAGAGGTGAGTTCAAAACTACAAATCAATTTGAACGATTAATTGAGATAAAAACTTTATTAGTAAACCTCAACCCAATCAATAGGACTATCTTTGATACCACACATCCAACAAACATTATTAAAATCAAAGGAACATTACCAAATGATAAAAATAGACTAATAAATCAAATATCATCATATATTAAAGATTATGAAACAACATAAGTTTAAGATAAGGAGTAGTTTATGAGCTTAACAAACAATTTAATTATTAATATATATTCCATGTTAATTTTAAGCGTTATATATCATAACACTAATAAACTTGATTATGAAAAAAAATATAATGATAAGATATTCAAGTCAATGATAAAATTGACTTTGGTTTTATTATTTATTGATATATTAAGCAGATTTGACGGGAATCCAGATTCAATTTATTTATTCTTAAATCATGTGGGTAATTTTTTAGTTTTTTTATTGAGTCCTGTACTAGCATCACTTTGGTTATTGTATGTGCATTACCAAATTTTCAATATAGAAAAGAAGACAAGAAAATTAATAAAACCATTAATTGGAATTACTTTACTGAATGCCATTTTGGTTGTTTTGAATCTTTTTTATGGTTGGTTCTATTATATTGATATTAATAATATATACAATAGGGGACCATATTTTTTAATATCTACCCTGTTTTCTGTAATTTTAATAGTTTTTGCTTTTATCTTAATATTAAGATACCGTAATAATATAGGCAAGAAGTACTATTTTTCCTTGGCCTTATTCGCTGTACCACCATTAATTAGCATTGTGCTACAAATACTTTTTTATGGTATATCAATAATCTTGAATAGCATAGTACTCTCCCTTTTAATAGCATTTCTATATATTCAGAATAAAAGTATGTCTACCGATCATCTAACAGGCTTAAATAATCGTAAAAGATTTGAAAGTTATATAAAAGAAAAAATCGATTCCGCTACAAGACTTAAGACCTTTTCTGCCATAATGTTAGATATTAATAATTTCAAGATTATCAATGATACTTTTGGTCACGATATGGGAGACAAAGCCCTGGAAGTTTCAGGGAAACTTCTAAAAAGCTGTATCCGGACAAGTGATTTCCTAGCCCGTTATGGGGGGGATGAGTTTTTTCTAATCTTGGATATATCCAGTGAGAGAGAACTTAAAGCAACAATTAATAGAATTAACAATAAGATTAATGAATTTAATAGTAGAGGGGTTTATCCTTTTGAATTGTACTTTAGTATGGGTTATGCTATCTATGACTATAAATCAAAAATGGGAGTTAATAAATTTTTAAAGTATGTTGATAAGTTGATGTATGAGAACAAGGAAGAATATAAACAATCCCTATTATTTAAATAACAATAAAGGAGATATGAAATGGACGGTACAAAAAGAAGTGATATAAAAATTGGCCAGGAGGTTTTAGTGGTTCAAAAACAAGATCAAAGAAGTGGCAAATTAACCTCAGGAAAAGTTATGAAGATACTTACAAACTCACCTAATCATCATCATGGCATCAAGGTAATGCTTGAAGGCGGTATAGTTGGTAGAGTTAAAGAAATAAAAAATTAAACAAAAACCAAACATTTCATATTTTAAAATGTTTGGTTTTTTTATAGTCAATTTGTGGTATATATAGGAAATCTTTATTTAAGTACATTGTGAAGGATTTATTTGATATAATTATAGGAGATGAAACAAACATCGACAATATGCAGGAGATGAATAGATTGGAAAATAGATTAAAGAACCTAGGGTTTTCAGATAGAATATATAAAATAGCTGATTTATATCCAGGTCTTTACCTAGGCAGGATAATTGGACAAAACAAGGAACTCTATAAAGTCGCAACAAACAAAGGTGAAGTAATTGGAGAAATATCAGGTAAAATGCGCCACATGGCCACAACGATGACTGATTACCCGACAGTTGGAGACTTTGTCTTAATAGACAGAGTTGACCAGTCACATGGGAACGCCATCATTCATCAAATAGTAACTAGAAAGAGTCTAATAGTTAGAAAAGCTGCTGGAACTTCTCATGAGATCCAAATAGTAGCAGCAAATATTGATACTATTTTTATTTGTATGTCCTTGAATAATGATTTTAATATTAGAAGATTAGAAAGATACATGGCAATATCCTTTGATAGTGGAGCGATGCCTGT
>JBGSJN010000118.1:0-13587 GCA_041741995.1 Bacillota bacterium | reverse complement strand
CAAATAAGTCAACAAAAAATGGAAAGTATAACTGAAGAGTTCATGGAAGAACTTGCAGCGTGGCCAGATAGCGAAATAATTCCTATAGAGTATAATGCTGATGAACTATTAGTTGGAAGTACTATTGGAGTTCTTGAATTTCCTAAATTTGCTAATCAGCGTGTTGCTATTAAAGAAGGATCAACAAATGATATATTAAGAATTGCTGCTGGACATATGACTAATACAGAACAGATATGGGAAAAAGCCGGAACATCTGCTATTGCTGCACATAATGACACATTTTTTAAAAATATAAAAGACTTAGTAATAGGCGATAAAATAATAGCTTATACAAGAGAAGGTGTATTTGAATATGAAGTTTATGAAAATAAAATAGTTGAGCCAACTGATCTTAGTGTTTTGAATGATATCAATGGACAAAAGACACTAACTCTGATAACATGCAATTTTTCTGGTTCTAAAAGAGTTATTGTAATGGCTAAAGGTGGAGAGAAAATCGGAGAAGTTTCCAATATTAAAAATTAAAAAGAGAAAATATATTGACTTTATATAGTTGTAAGTATATAATTCAAGAGAAGTGGAAACGGCCTGTTTCTCACCTTATGGTTATGCTTATAAGGTAAAAATAAAGTAATTTATAGTGCAGCAGGCGTTAGTCTGCTGCATTTTTTATAGAAGAGGTGAATAAAATAAGTAAAGAAGTTTCAATTAATGAGATGATTAGAGCTAAAGAAGTTAGAGTAATCGATGAAAATGGAGATCAATTAAACATTATGAACACAAATGATGCTTTACAGCTTGCCATGTCAAAGAACATGGATTTAGTAGAGATATCTCCAAACTCACAACCACCTGTTTGCAGGATAATGAATTATGGCAAGTATAAGTTTGATCATGCTAAAAAAGAAAAAGAGGCTAAGAAAAAACAAAAACAAATAACATTGAAAGAAATCAAGATGAGAATCGGAATTGAAGAACATGATTTCAATGTAAAAAACAAGGCCATAGAAAAATTTCTACTTGAAGGACATAAAGTTAAAGTTACAATTATGTTTAGAGGTAGAGAGATGAATCATCCTGAATTAGGAATTGAGATATGTAATAAAACAGCCGAACTACTTAAGGAAATTGCTAATGTTGAAAAAGTTCCTAAGAGTGAAGGCAGAAATATGATTATGATTTTATCACCTAAAAGTGACAAATAAGGAGGGGAATAATTATGCCAAAAATGAAAACGCACAGAGGGGCAGCCAAAAGATTTAAAAAGACTGGAACAGGACTTTTTACTAGAGCGCAAGCTAATAAAAGCCATATCTTAGAAAAGAAGAGCCCGAAAAGAAAAAGACAGCTTAGAGGAACTAAGCTAGTAGATGTAACACAACAAAAGATGATTAAAAAGTTATTACCATATATATAAGAATTTAAAAGGAGGAATTAAATATGGCTAGAGTTAAATCAAGCACATCATTACATAAAAGACACAAGAAAATTCTAAAGCTGGCTAAAGGCTACTTTGGATCAAAATCAAGACTTTATAGACCAGCTAATGAACAAGTGATGAAATCATTAAGCTATTCATACGCACACAGAAAGAAAAGACAAGGTGATTTCAGAAAATTATGGATCACAAGAATCAATGCTGCTGCAAGATTAAATGGACTTTCATACAGTCGTTTAATAAATGGCTTAAAAGTTGCGGGCGTTGAAGTTAACAGGAAAATCTTAGCTGATTTAGCAGTTAATGATGCTAATGGTTTCAAACAAATTACGGACATTGCAAAAAATTCTTTAAAATAAGACTGTGAAAACAGTCTTTTTTCTATAAAGGGGTAAAATGGATATAATAACATCATTAGAAAATAAACTGATCAAGGAACTTTTAGCATTACAAAGCAAAAAGCAAAGACATAAAATTGGTAAGTTTTTGATAGAAAGCAAAAGAAGTATAGAAGAAGCCTTGATTTATGGTAGTGAACCAGAATTAATCATTTTACGTGAGAATACTCAATTGCCAGATTTTCTAATAAACTATAAACAAATTGTTGTTGAAGTTTCTGAAAAGATATTTCTAAAGATTTCAACCACAGAAAATAGCCAAGGTATAATTGGTGTATATAAATTCTTCAATATTAAAATCAATAGTTTTCTTGGGAAAAACAAATTATTATTTCTAGATGGGATACAAGACCCAGGTAATCTAGGCACTATTATCAGATCTGCTGCAGCTTTTAATATTGATGGCATACTTATTGGACCGGGTTCAGTTGATATTTATAATGAAAAAGTATTAAGGAGTACTTTAGGAGGTATATTTGCCTTACCAATCCTTGATATTAAAATAGAAGAGTTAAAACTATTTAAAAAGCACGGTTTCAATATAATTGGTGCAAAACTCGATGGAAAAAATCTAAATAATTTTAGTTTTAAAGAAAAAGTGATAGTTGGAGTAGGGAATGAAAATTCTGGGTTATCAAAAGATTTTATGGATCTTGCTGATGATTATGTAACTATTGAGATTAGTGAAAAGATGGAATCCTTAAATGCTAGTGTTGCAGCTAGTATTATTCTTTATGAATTAAATAGAATCTAATAAGCCACTACTCTTTAATTAGATAGAAATTTAGTGTATAATTATAAAGTGGTATTTTTAAAAAAGGGAGGTTTTTTTAATGTTAAAACTTGGTATTAATGGTTTCGGAAGGATAGGAAGACTTGTACTAAGAGATGCTCTAAAAAGGGATGATATAGAGGTAGTTGCAATTAATAGTTTAAGGGATGAAGCTTCAAATGCACATTTGTTTAAATATGATTCCGTACATGACACTTATGATGGAATAGTTGAAACTGGAAAAGGCGAACTTATTATAGATGGAAAAGTAATCAAAATTTTAAATGGTAGAGAGCCTAAAGATATTGATTGGAATAGTGTTGACGTAGATATAGTCTTAGAATCTACTGGCAAATTTTCAGATTATGAATCTTGTAAAGGACACTTGAGAGGTTCTGTCAAGAAGGTGATTATATCCTCGCCAGGTAAAAATGAAGATATAACAATAGTGCTTGGTGTAAATGAAGAAAAATATGATAAAGATATACATAATATTATTTCAAATGCTTCATGTACAACAAATTGCCTTGCACCTTTTGCCAAGGTCATAAATGATAATTTTGGTATTGTTAAAGGAATGATGACAACAATCCATGCTTATACCAATGATCAACAATTATTAGATAAGTATCACAAGGATCCAAGAAGAGCCAGAGCCGGTGCTGTATCTATGATACCAACTACGACTGGTGCTGCCAAGGCAGTCGGGCTTGTTTTACCTGAACTAAATGGGAAATTAAATGGTATGTCCATGAGAGTGCCTACCCCTAATGTTTCAGCTGTTGATTTAGTGGTAGAACTAAGCAGGTCTACCACAAAGGAAGAAATAAATGCTGTTTTAAAAACAGCGAGTGAAAACGAACTAAAAGGTATATTGGGTTATTCTGAAGAACCACTAGTTTCCAAAGATTACAATGGCTCAAAATTATCATCTTGTATAGATGCATTATCTACTATGGTTATTGATGGTAATATGGCTAAGATCTTATCATGGTATGATAATGAAATGGGTTATGCTACACGTTGTACAGATTTAGCTGTATATATAGGATTAAAAGGACTTTAGGAGGTAACTGGGTTGCTGAAAAAATCAATTGAGAATTTTGTTGTCAAGAATAAAAGAGTGTTGGTTAGATGCGACTTTAACGTACCTGTTAAAGACGGAGTAATTATTGATAGTGCCAGAATAATGGCTTCATTAAAGACTATTCATTATCTTTTAGATAATGGGGCAAAAGTTATTTTAATGTCACATTTTGGTCGACCAAAGGGTGTGCCTAGCCATGAATTATCACTAGAGTTTGTAGGGAAGTATCTTGAAGCTACACTCGGTCAGAAAATAGTTTTTGCTGATGATGATAGAGTTGTGAGTCCAAAGACAAAAGCTTTAGTTGCTGAAATGAAACCAGGTGATGTACTATTACTGCAAAATACTAGATTTAGAAAAGAAGAAGAAGCTAATGAAGATAGTTTTTCAAAGGAACTTGCCGACTTAGGTGACATTTTTATAAATGATGCCTTTGGAACATCTCACAGAGCTCATAGCTCAACAGTTGGGGTAGCAAAATATCTACCTTCAGGTTTAGGTTTCTTAATGAAAAAAGAAGTAGAGATTTTGGATCAAGTCATGGAAAATCCTAAAAGGCCATTCGTAGCTATTTTAGGTGGATCTAAAGTTACTGACAAAATGGGGGCTATAAATAACCTTATAAATAAAGTTGATACTTTGATAATCGGTGGAGCAATGATGTTCACCTTCTACAAAGCATTAGGATATAATACTGGGAAGTCTCTTGTTGAAGATGACAAAGTAGAACTTGCAAAAGAAATATTAGCATTGGGCGAAAAAAAAGGTGTTAAGATAATTTTGCCGGATGATGTTGTTGTAGCAGATAAGTTTTCAAATGATGCAAAATGGGAAATTGTTGACAAACAAAATATTTCTTCAGATGTTATGGGTTTAGATATTGGACCTAAAAGCGTTAAAATAATTACAGATTTAGTATTAAAAGCAAAAACTGTAATTTGGAATGGACCAATGGGCGTATTTGAAATGAATACCTTTGCCAAGGGTACTTTTGGAGTTGCTGAAGCTTTAGCACATTCAAATGCTATTACTGTAATTGGTGGAGGAGATTCTGCAGCTGCAATAGATATGGCTGGCCTAGCTAATAAAATGACCCATATATCAACTGGTGGTGGGGCTTCCATAGAATTTATGGAAGGTAAACTTTTACCAGGAATAGCTGTATTAGATAACAAGTCACGAGATCCTTTCATATGTGGTAATTGGAAGATGAACACAACCATATCTGAAGGAGTTGAATTATTACAAGAAATTAAAAACGAAATAAAAGATGATCAAATTAAGGTAGCAATATGCCCACCTTTTACTCATCTTGATAAGTTCAAAAAAGTTTTAAAAGGAAGTTATATAAAAATTGGAGCTCAGAATGTTCATGAAGCTGATTTTGGAGCATACACAGGTGAAATAAGTATTCCTATTCTTAAAGAATTGATGATTGATATTTGTCTGATAGGACATTCAGAACGAAGAAAGTATTTTGGAGAAACTGATGAATTAGTCAACATAAAGGCTATAAAACTACTAGAAAATGATATTGTACCGGTTTTATGTGTTGGGGAGCCATTAGAAGTGCGTCTTAAAGGCATGGAGAAAGATTATGTTAAAAAGCAAATAACTAATGCTTTTGAAGGTATTTCAAAAAAAGATGCTATAAAAATAAAAATAGCTTATGAACCAATTTGGGCTATAGGAACAGGTGATACAGCAACTCCTGAAGAAGCTGAAATCATGTGTGCATATATTAGAGAGACTATTAATAGCTTAGATTATGAAGGTGAAGAAATAGCAATTCTTTATGGTGGTAGTGTTAATGAGAAAAATATAAAAAGTTTGATAACTCAACATAATATTGATGGTGCCCTTGTTGGAGGAGCTTCTTTAAATAAAAATGAGTTTATCAATATCATAAATGGATGTAGGTAAGGAGAGATAATGATAAAACCAGTTGTTTTACTAATACTGGATGGATGGGGTATAGAAGAATCCAAAGAAGCTAATGCTATAAAACTAGCTTATACTCCTAATTATTCAAGAATAATCAAAGAAAATCCCAATACACAACTAATAACCTCAGGAATTGATGTAGGCTTGCCACAAGGACAAATGGGTAATTCAGAAGTTGGACATTTGAACATTGGAAGCGGTAGAATAGTTTATCAAGAACTAACTAAAATTGATAATGAAATTAAAACAGGAAATTTTTTTAATAATGAAGTCCTTATAAAAAATATGAATTTAGCTAAGAAAAATGGGAAAACTCTACATTTAATGGGCTTATTATCTGATGGAGGAGTTCATAGTCATATATGTCATATTAAGGCATTATTAGAAATGGCTAAGAATCTTGATATAGAAAAAGTATATTTACATGCTTTCATGGATGGTAGAGATGTTCCGCCTAGATCAGCTAAAGAATACATAATTTCAATTGAGAATTTCATGGATCATCTAGAATTGGGCGAAATAGCTACTATCCAAGGCAGATATTATGTAATGGATAGGGACAAAAGATGGGATAGATTAGAACTTGGTTATAAGGCTTTAGCTTATGGAGAAGGTATAAAAGTGGCTTCTGCAATTGAAGCTGTTGAAAATAGCTATGCTAAAGATGTCAATGACGAGTTTGTTCTTCCAGCAGTAATTGGCGACTATAAGGGTATTGAAGATGGAGATTCAATAATATTCTTCAACTTTAGAGGTGATAGAGCTAGAGAAATATCAGAAGTTTTAGTTAAAAGTGATTTTGCTGAATTTCCAAGAAAAGATGTTAAAGTAAACTATGTTTGTATGACTGAGTATGATGAAAGTCTTGGTGCAGCAATAGCTTTTCCACCAGATAGATTAAAAAATACCTTAGGTGAATATTTAGGTAAGAATGGTATTAGACAGGTTAGAATTGCTGAAACAGAAAAATATGCTCATGTGACATTTTTCTTTAATGGAGGAATGGAGGAAGCAAATATTAATGAAGATAGAATTCTTGTTCCTTCACCAAAAGTGGCAACATATGATCTTAAACCTGAAATGAGTCTTTATGAAGTTACTGAAAAAGTTCTAGAGGTCTTAGATGCTAAAAAGCATGAAGTAGTTATAATCAATTTTGCTAATGGAGATATGGTAGGACATACTGGTAATGTGCCTGCTGCTATAAAAGCAGTTGAAGCAGTTGATGATTGTCTTGGTAAAATTGAAAAAGCAGTGAAGGATTTAGATGGTGTTTTATTAATAACTGCAGATCATGGGAATTGTGAATGTATGTATAATAAAAAACTAGAAGAGACACATACAGCTCATACAACAAATCCAGTTCCTTTTATTGTAGTTAGCAATAAGAAGATGGAAGTTAGAAAAGAAGGCGGTTTCTCGTTAAGAGATATTAGCCCAACAATATTAAAATTGTTAGATTTAGAAATACCAGAAGAAATGACTGGTACTTCATTAATAAAGGATTAATTAGAAGGAGGAAATAAGTTATGGGTATTATTACAGATGTTTATGCTAGAGAGATTCTAGATTCAAGAGGAAATCCAACAGTTGAGGTTGAAGTTTATTTAGAAGAAGGTTTTATGGGTAGAGCAGGGGTGCCAAGTGGTGCTTCTACAGGTGCATTTGAAGCTGTAGAGCTAAGAGATGGAGATAAGAACAGATATCTTGGAAAAGGTGTTCTTCAAGCAGTTGAAAACATTAATAGTGAAATAGCTCCAGAATTAATCGGGTTAGATAGTGAAGATCAAATCGGTATCGATGCAATACTATGTGAGCTAGATGGAACTGAAAATAAAGGTAGATTAGGTGCCAATGCTTTATTGGGAGTTTCCCTAGCTGTAGCTAAAGCTACTGCAGAATCATTAGGAATGCCATTATATAGATATATAGGTGGAGTCAATAGCAAGCAATTGCCAGTTCCAATGATGAATATTGTAAATGGTGGAAAACACGCTGATAATACTGTAGATTTTCAAGAATTTATGATTATGCCTGTTGGTGCGCCAAGCTTTGCTGAAGCATTAAGAATGTGTGCTGAAGTATTTCATAGCCTGAAAAAAGTATTAAATGATGAAGGCTTGAATACAGCTGTAGGAGATGAAGGCGGATTTGCACCAGATTTAAAATCAAACGAAGATGCATTAATTTATATTTGCAGCGCAATTGAAAAAGCTGGATATAAATTAAAAGACGATTTTATGATTGCCATGGACCCTGCAGCAACAGAAATTTATAATACAAAAACTAAGAAATATGAATTAAAAGGCGAAAATAGAGAGTTGTCAACTGAAGAGATGATTAATTACTATAAAGAATTAATTGACAAGTATCCAATAATTTCTATAGAAGATGGTTTGGCTGAGGAAGACTGGGATGGCTTTAAATTAAAAACTAAACTTCTAGGTGATAGGCTTCAAATAGTTGGTGATGATTTATTCGTTACAAATACAATTAGACTTGAAAGAGGTATTGAAAGTAATACTGCTAATTCAATACTAATTAAAGTAAATCAAATTGGTACATTGACTGAAACATTAAATGCCATTGAAATGGCTCAAAAAGCTGGTTATACTGCTGTTATTTCACACAGATCAGGTGAAACAGAAGATACAACAATAGCTGATATTGCAGTTGCTACAAATGCAGGTCAAATTAAAACTGGTGCTCCTTCAAGAAGTGACAGAGTTGCTAAATACAACCAATTGTTAAGAATTGAAGACGAATTAGGTGATTTAGCAGTATATAAAGGTTTGAAAACATTCTACAACATTAAAAACAAATAGGAGGTTCAAGATGCAAATATTTTTATCTATAACAATAGGTATAATTTCACTTTTGTTGATAGGCGTGGTTCTTATCCAGCCTAGCAAGACAGATAGTTTCCAAGGATCGGCTCCTGCATTAGGAGATAATAGATATAGTAAAAATAAAACAGAAGTTCTGTTGAAAAAAGTAACAATAGTCTTATCAGTTTTATTTATATTTTTAACCTTAGTATTAGCCATAATTAGTTAATATAGAAAAGCTATTGCTCAGGCAATAGCTTTTTTTCAAAAAAGGAGATTTTATGGATAAAGGATATATTTTAGAAAAAATTAATGAACCAGATTACAAGCCTATGAATTTAGATGAAATAGGAGAACTATGGGAGTTATCAAAAGACGATAAGCCTATAGTAGAAAAGATTATTTTGGAATTAATAACCGATGGTCTATTATACACTACTAAAAAAGGTAGATATATTTCAATAAAAGAAAAAGGATTGATGCTTGGTACAATTAGTACTAATGAGAAGGGTTTTGGTTTTTTTCAAGAAAAATCAACAAAGTCAGAGTTTTTTATACCTAACAGAAGTCTTAAGGATGCTCAAAATAACGACATAGTTCTTGCTAAACTTGTAGCAAAAACAGGTGGAAAGAATAAAGAAGCAAAAGTAGAAAAAATTATTAGTAGAGGTACTAAAAGTTTTATTGGTGAAGCTGTCTACTATAAGGGAAAAATTACAATAGTACCTATAGACAAAAAGATATTCGGGAAATACAGATCTGATGATTTCAATTTAAAAAAAGGAGATAGAGTTTTTTCTAAAATTGTAAAATATCCAGATAACAATAATTTTGGGTTAATTGAGGTAATTGGATTAGCTACTGATCTTGATGAAGCCGATATTGCTATTGAAGAAGTTATGATTAAATATAATTTACCTAAAGAATTTTCCAAGGAAGTCTTAAAAGCAGCCTCTAAGGCAGCCCATGAAGTAACTGTGGAAGAAATCAAAAGCAGAAGAGACTTAAGGGGATTATTGATTGTCACTATAGATGGTGAAGATGCAAGAGATTTCGATGATGCTATATCTATTGAAAAAAAGGCTGATGGTTACACTCTAGGTGTGCACATAGCTGATGTAAGCCACTATGTGCAAACAGGAGATACTATCGATAAAGAGGCTTTTAATAGGGCTACAAGTGTATATTTTCCTGATAGAGTCCTACCTATGCTTCCAGAAGAACTTTCTAATGATATATGTAGCTTAAAAGAAGGTATAGATAGACTAGCCATGACCGCCATGATGGATATAGACAAACATGGAAAGGTTATAAATTATGAAATATTTCCATCGGTTATTAAATCTAATAAAAGAATGACTTATACAAAAGTTGCAAAAATATTAAATCGTAATAATGAACCTGAACAAATATCTGAATTGGAAGAGTATAGGGAATTATTCTCATGGTTTGATTTAATGGCAGAATTATCTGATGTTTTAACAAAAAAGAGAGCAGCTAGAGGAGCAGTATTCTTTGATTTCCCTGAATTAAAAATTTTTGTAGATGAAAATGGGAAAGCGATTGAGTTAGCTAAAAGAGTTAGAAACCAAGCTGAGTCTCTTATTGAAGAATTTATGCTAATAGCAAATGAAACTGTTGCAGAACATCTTTATTGGTTAACTGCTCCATGTATATATAGAGTACACGAAGAACCACCATTTGAGGGTATAAATAATTTTAATACTGTGGCTGAACCATATGGCTTAAAACTAAAGCTTGATAGTAATGGTAAGATTTACCCTAAACAATATCAAGAGATAATTGATAAACTAGATGGTCATCCAATGAAAGAAATGATGATGAATCTTTTATTAAGATCAATGAGCCATGCCAGATACGATATTAAGGCATTAGGGCATTTTGGACTTTCTGTTACTTATTATTGCCATTTTACTTCTCCTATAAGGAGGTACCCAGATTTAGAAGTACATAGAATTCTTAAGAGATATATGAAAGAAAAACTTCCTGATGAAAATGAAAAAACTAAAATTAATATTAATTCCTATCGCTCAGCTGTGCAATCAAGTGAGAAAGAAATTATTGCTGAAAGTGCTGAAAGAGAAGTAGATAAAATTAAAAGTGTTGAATATATGAAAGCTTTTGTAGGTGATATATTCGATGGAAAAGTTTCAGGAATGATAGGAAGTGGTTTGTTTATTCAATTGGATAATCTAACAGAAGGATTTTTACCATATGCTACTTTAAAGGGTTTCCATACATTCTTTGATAAAGAAATGGTTGTTAGAGATTCTGGCAATAAAGTTAAGTTTAGAATAGGTGATTCGATTAAAGTTAAGTTGGTCAAGGCTGATATTTTAACTGGACGTCTTGATTTCAATTTAGAGGTAGGTGAAAAACTTGATTAAACTGGCTGAAAACAGGAAAGCCTATCATGATTATTTTATAATTGATAAATTTGAAGCAGGCATAGTACTTACTGGTACTGAAATGAAATCATTAAGAAAAAGAAGACTAAACCTAAAAGACAGTTATGGTAATATTAGAAATGGCGAGATTTTTCTTGATGGTGTTCATATAAGTCCTTTTGAAGAAGGCAATATTCATAATCATGATCCCTTAAGAAGCAGGAAATTGCTTTTACACAAAAAAGAAATTATGAGATTAATTGGAAAGATTAAAGAAGAAGGTTTAACTTTAGTTCCTTTGTCATTTTACATTAATGATAATGGAAAGGTTAAAGTAGAAATTGCCTTAGCCAAAGGAAAAAAATTATATGATAAGAGAGATGTTTTGGCAAAGAAGGAAGCGGCTAGACAAATAGATAGAGCTATGAAAGATAATAGGAATAGTATGTAGTCAAGTTGTTGAAGTTTTTAAACCTTTGATATAGAATTAAGTTAAAGTTAATTTTTGGAGGAAGCCATGGATGATAAGTTAAAAAGTATAATAGCTGATGAAATCATGTTTGCCAAGGAAGCTGCTGAGTTTCTTGGGATAAGTGTACAAAGATTGAATAAACTCGTACATAAAGGTGATATTTTACCTGTAAAAATGAATCCGTCAGGAACACTTTTTTTAAAAAGAGATTTAGAAGAGAGGCGCTATAGCGGAAGCAGTATAGGTAAAGAAATTCAAGCGCCAAGAAATGTAGAACTACTAAAAAACAACAAGGATTCCATCCAAGAGGCTATAAATTATTTTACTATTCAAAGTTACTTTAATTATGCTTACAAAAAAACAGCAGCAACGTATAAAGAATTAAAGGAAAAAGTTGACTTTACTAAGCCGTTATTCTATAAAATGGATTTAATAGCTGGTTATTTCGGTGTTAGTAATGAATCTTTTTTAGCAAGATATGAATCAGTTCTAAGAGGATTTGAAAAATTACTGGCTACCGATCATGTAATTGGTGTTAATGAAGAATATTACCCTTTTGAACTAAAAAGAATCGAAGGACCACCTCCCTTTCTATTTTTAAGAGGCCATAGAGAATTACTTAATAAACCAATTGTTTCAATTATTGGTTCAAAAACCCCAATATTTGAAGAAAAAGATTTGGCGTATAAGATTACTAAGTTTTTAGGGGAAAAAGGCTATATTATAGCCTCAGGTTTAGCAAAAGGTATTGATACGGTGGTGTTAAATACTGTGGTTAATAATCGTATGCCATCTATTGGTGTACTTGGAACACCGTTAAATAAGGCCTATCCAAAGGAAAATGAACAGTTGCAAAAGGATCTAGCAAGAGATGGGTTAGTTATATCTCAATATTGTCCTTCATCACCAGGAAAAAGATGGCAATTTCCAATAAGGGGGATAACTTTAAGTGGTATTTCTCAATTTACAGTAATTGTAGATAAAAAGTACCAGGAAGGCGACTATAAACAGATTGAATACTCCTTGAAACAGGGTAGAGTTATATTTATGCCATATCCAAGTAAAATTGATACAAATAACAAATGGCTTGAAAAGTATATTAATAAAAAAGGAATAATTCTATATAGGGATTATGATGATTTTATAAGACAAATTAAGATAGTCTTAAGTTAGAGGTATATATGGGAGTAGAATTTGTTCTAGGGAGAAGAAAAAGTGGCAAAAGCCAATATATGACAAGTATAATAAAAAAGCATATTGAATCTAATGATATATGCTATTTTTTAGTTCCTGAACAAAGTACTCTCGATTCTGAAAATAAAATAATTTCAAGATTACATAGTAAAGGATTATTAGATGTTCAAGTTGTAAGTTTTAAAAAGCTAGGCAATTTACTATTAAAAAATACAGATTTGCGTTCAAGAATATTTTTGAGTGAACAGGGGCAGTTATTAATTTTAAACAAAATAATAAATGAATTAGATTCTCAATTAAAATTTTTCAGAAAAGCAAAAACAACAACTTTGGAAGAAATCAATAGAGTTATTGGAAATTTAAGGGATATAAACTTTAAAGAAATAAATAGTGAAAAAATTATTAGTAAACCAGATTTACTATTTAAAATTAAGGAGCTTTCTCTGATTATAGATAAATACCAAGAATACCTAAAAGATGGTTTTATTGATGATATTGCTTTTAATGATCGACTTCTTGAATCAATTAATGAGTCTAGTAATATTAAAAACGCACATTTTTTTATTGATGATTTCTATACATTCTCTAATCAACAGTTGAAAATAGTTAAAGAATTAATTAAAACTGCCAAGAGTTTTACTATTGCATTAAATATTGATGTTAAAAATAATGAGTTTAATATAATTAGTCAAAATATATATCAAAAACTTAATCAATTTGCAATTTTAAATAATTTAAATATTAAAACTACAGTATTAGATCAACAGTTTTTTAAATCTAATGAAGTTGCTCATTTAGAAAATATACTAAGTAATAACAAAATAACTAAATTTCAACAGGTAAGATCTGATATAAAATTATCAAGTTTTACAAATATAGATGAAGAAGTAAAGAATTTATTTGAAAATATAATTAAAATTATTGATCAAGGATATAAATATAAAGATATAAAGATTGTATGTAATAATATTGATGCCTATAGAAATTATTTAAAGCTTTATAGAAAACTATATGAAGTTCCCTTATTTATTGATGAAAAGGTA
>JBGSJN010000117.1:0-22636 GCA_041741995.1 Bacillota bacterium | reverse complement strand
TAAAGAGTACATGGATTTCTATAACTATGAGAGAATACAAGAAAAACTAAACGACCAGAGCCCAATGGAATATCGGAGTCTAGTCGCTTAGTTATGTTTTATTATTTCCACTGTCTACTTGACAGGGAGCAGTTCATATTTGGAATGAGGTGTTTTCCTATCTTTATTCGAATTCACCTTCTAAAACATGTTTTTCAGGTTTATTATCTAATCCATCACTTAATGTTTCTTCGGTTATCACTACGCTCTTAAATGATCTGCTATCTTCATTTGAAGTGTAGGTTAATATATACTTACCATTTTCTTTTTTCATTTCTCCTGTCGAGAAAAACTTAGATCCATCTACCAACCAGCCTTCATAAAACTTTCCAGGAGCAGGGTCTTTTATATCTGCTATAACTACATGTTCAAATTTTCCATCTAGAAAACTTCTTGTTGTTAAAGCACTTCCTTGATAGTCACCTACTGCTTTCAATTCAACCTCAATTGGATATCCACCATCTAACCAAGCCGGATAATTATCTTTCAATCTATATACTTTCTCGAAACCAGCATCAATTAGTTTTTGTGCCCCCAATATAGATACGCTATCTACATGGCAATAAACTAGATAGGTCTTATCTTTATCCAATGTTGGAATTGCCTTATCTAAACTTCCATCAACAGCATAGTGATTAATAGAATTAGGTAAATGTCCCTTTGCCCATCTAGGTGATACATCTAGTACTACTACATCCTTATCATCACTAATTAGTTTATATGCCTCCTTAGCTTCAATATCTACATATTCAAACTTTTCAATTACTATATTTTCTTCCGCCTTTTTCTCTGGCCATAATACATAGGTCAAAACGCCTATTATAAGGACTGCTATTAATACAAATAATATTTTTTTACTCATTAACACACCTTCTTTCAAGCTATTATGTTAAATTATATCATAATCATTATAAATAAGTAATATAATTATTATTAAATCATTTCTATAGATGTTGGAAATAAAAAGTGAGTTCTGTTTATTTCAGAACTCACTCTAAATTTATCAATTATTTGAAGTGCTAATATTCATTATTAAAGTAATTAACGATACCTTGATATATACCATTTACTGTATTAGTTCTATTAGTTGCATTCAATATTTTAGCCTTATCTCCTTCGTTTGAGATAAATCCTATTTCAAGTAAAATTGCAGGCATTGCTGTTTCTCTAATTACTGCAAAATCATTTCCTTTAACACCTCTATTAACAAAACCACCACCTGCTACCATACTAGGATTCACATAGTTGGCAAGAGATATTGACTTTACAATACGCTGATCATAATTCTTTGTTCCTGAATAAAATGGATCATCTAACGCATCTGGAAGATAGTAATAGGTTTCTGCACCACTTACACCAGTATTTGTTGATGCATTACTATGCACACTTATATAAATATCAGCATTTGCTTCACTAGATAGATAAGCCCTTTGTCTGTTATCTATAGTCAATCCTGAATCTGCACTAGTTCTTGTTAAAAGTACTGTTGCTCCCCCAGCTCTTAATTTATCAGCTAGCTCCAAGGAATACCAAGTATTAGAATCCACTTCTCTAATGCCTGTTCTGACTGCACCAGGATCATAGGTTCCATTAAAGGAACTACCATGACCAGGATCAATCCATATAACCTTGCCAGCCAAACCTTTAGTTTTATCTCCAGAATTAGGAATATCAGATAGCTTTGTCAAGGTCCATTTTTGCGTATTACTACTTTGTACTAAAGGACTTCCTTGGTTTATTGTATTAGCGACAACTATATTCTTACCAGTATCTACATTCTTAAAAATGTAGCCAGAATCACTACTTAAAATAGTCCAAAATTGTTTTGTATCACTATAAATATCATAGAGTTGAAATATAGCACCATTTTCTGTTCCATCATTTACAGTAAGTAATTTCCCGCTATTAACACCAACTATTTTATAATCACCTGTTGCCATTCTAATCAATTTGAATTTCTGAGCAATAGTATTATTTGTTGACCATTGGTTTAATTGAATGAAATTTCTTGGATTTGGACTTACATATGAAAATGATCCTTCAGTTGGGACATTAAGCATCTGATTACTTGCAATATTTCTTATATTATATACACCATCCGATAAGCCACTTAATGCTTTTGTTTCTGATACACGATCCAACTTATTATAACTTGAAGCAACAAGTTTAAAATCAGTTATAGCTAATCTATAATCAGAATTCAAAACAATTTCAACCCCAAGATTTTTAGATTCTGAAGCAAGTGACAAACCCATATTTTTACCAACAGATATAATTTTATATCCACTATCAGCATTAGGACTAAATGTCCATAACTGTGAATTATCTCCAACCCATGTATCCTGGACGACTATATTATTTCTGACACTTAATGCCTTGCCACTTTTTATCGATACAATTCTATATTCCTTATTAGAAACATGTTCTATGTTCCAATATTGATTATTATTGTCGTGGCTTGAATATTGTATTATTCCGGTATTATTTGTCAAATAACCACCATATACATCCAGTCTTAAACTACTAAAATTTGAATCAAGAGCATATATTCCCTCTGTGATTTCCGCTTTAGTAATAACTGGTGCTGTAGCCCCCATTCCTTTAACCTGATTCATTATCATCTGACCATATGTATAACCAGGCACAGCCCATTGACTGTTTAAACCAGGAAGAATAGGTCCAGTATTTCTCTTGCTTATAGGAACGATATTAAATCTTGGACTAGCCAAAGTTGTACCATTAATCTCTTGAATACCATCATTATTAGTATCAACAGGTATAATATTTGTAGCGTAGGCTAAAAGATGATGAATATGCCCCTCTACTCCATATTCTATCGATTTAAACCTGGCTGCCATATCCCCAACAATCAATTCAACTTTATTAGGATCTGCTCCTCTTAAATTAGCAGCTTCAGCTGCTGTTATTGGACTACCTGTTGCATATATACCAGCAAAATTGAAATCATCAATAGTAACTAAGCCTCCAAATTTCATGTATCCAGTCTCATGGAAAGCCTGGGCTAAAGCTACTTCCGGTTTTATTCCATATTGAGGAGCTATATCATAATAAGCATCTAAAACCCTATTATAGTACTGATTAATAGATATTGTAGAATTAGTATAAATTGGTGCAGTACTATTAAAATACAATGCACCTACCTTAGAGATAAGATAATCTCTAGCAGCTGTCTTACTAACCGTAGAGGTTCCCATAACCTCATACAAATAATAATCCGCAACTTTTACTAAATTCACCTTCTGATCATAACTTGTATCTGCAGTAGCCAAGTCTAAAGTAGCCACATTGGTAGAACTCAACACACCATCAATATTCTTATTTTGTAATATATTCTTAATATTATAGGTATTGGTTGTGTTTCCCGTAGGGCTCTCTGAAAAACTCCAAAACTGTCCATTACTATTATTAAAGTCCTGTAATGATAAATTATCTCCAAGAACTTTATTTGCACCAACATTTTTTATAATATACCTACCAGAATTCAATGGATATTCTACTTTTTCCCATCTAAATAAATCTTTATTAATAATAGCATTATATCTACCAAGCTTTAACGCTCCACCATCTGCATAAAGAAAGCCTCCACCATTTTGAATTTGCATTAAAACAACTTCACCAGTTAATTCTTCATCTGAAAATTGTAAAAAAGCACCCGTAGTAACACCAGGAGCAGCTCCACCCTTGTCTACCAATTGAACTTTCATTGCTTGAATCTGGTAATTATAGTTTAAAGTACCAGCGTTTTCACCATTTTTTGCCCAACCAAGCCAACCTAGATTAGTAACATACATACTATAGTAAATATCATATCTGTTAGCTACTTCGCCCTCTAGCTTAATACTTACAGCTTCAATCTTTTTCCCATCATTACCTGACCAGCCAGAAATATCATTCCATGATGATTCCCAGCCTGTACCACTAACAAAAGACTTAAAAACAACTTTACCATCAGTAATTTCTGATCCTAATTTCAACTGAAAACCCGACATATCAGTTCCGATTACACCTGAAACTTGACCATTATTTTTCCAAGGAGTACCCCAGCCTAAGCCCTTTATATATGATTTAAAATCAATTGTTCCATTTTCTAATCTAGAACCAATTTTAATTTGATAAGAAGCAGTATCTTTTTCAATGATTCCGGTAAACTTGCCACTACCATTCCATTCCACCAAATTGGAATCAATAAATGTTCTATATTCTAATGAAGTAATACTGGATTCCAGGGCAATAATCTTACTGCTAAATAATATAGGTAGTAAAAGCACCCCTAATAGCATAATAATCCTTATAATTAAATTTCTATTTTTCATTTTATTTTCCCCCATATTATATATGCGTAAAATTAACACCATATACTTTCATTATAGTATTAAATAAAAAAGTTGTCAAAATTATTTAAATCTCGACAACAAATCATTTTTCATATCTAAATATCAACTTATGTTTTAATTTTTTCTCTATCAATTATCAATAAGAAACATCCAACAGCCATTATAATTCCCAACACAATAAAGGCATTTGCATAACCAAGAAGCAAGGCAACCCAGCCAAAAATGAAGTTTCCTATAGCATTACCTCCATCAATTGAACTTTCCTGAATTGAAAAAGATGTAGCCTTTAACTTTTTAGTAGTGAAACTATCAACCCCTGATACAGCACAAATAACAGAGCTATTATTGCCAATACCAAATATGATTCCCACTGCAACCAGTGCAATATTTCCCATCCAACTAATTGTCGACATTCCCAACATACCAATTACCGCTAGAGCAATTGCAGGAATAATTATTTTTTTGATACTGAATTTATCTATCAGCCAACCAGCAGACATTGAAGCAACCATACCTGAAGACATCAATAAAAAAATAAAGAAACTAGCAGATAAGCCTGTATCAAGATTGTTAAGGTAATTAGCCGCATTGGCCATTACCGTCCCATAACCTACAGCTAGCATTACAGTTAGGTAATAATATTTTCTCAATCTACGATCACTTAAAAGACCTTTATAATCTGCAAATAAGTTTTTACTACTATTTGTTTTATGATACTTACAAGTTTCCTGTACTTGATATAGTAATACAAAAGCTATAATTGAAATCAATATATTAGCAATAAACATTGCATCATAACTAATCTCTATCATTGCTAGTGAAAAAATAGGTCCAATCATAAAGCCAAGGCCAAGTAAGGCTCTATAAATACCCATAAAAGTACTCAATATATTTTCTTCTGCCAAATCACTAATAACTGAACTACCTGTGGACATAAACAAAGCTAAACTAACAGCTTGTATGGCACGAGCTGCCAAATGCCAGCTAAAACTTGGAGCCAGCCAAATGCAGATTGTCCCTACTAAAAAGGCAACTGTACTTGCTAACATTGAAAATCTTCTTCCCTTGTTATCAGCAACAGGTCCAAGAAATATTCTTAGAATAATAGCTACAATACTATAGAAGGCTGTTGACATACCTACTTGGGCTACTGAAGCTCCTGTAGAAACAAGATATACCGGTATGACAATATAAGCCATTGACATATTCAACATCATAAAAAATGTTCCTGTGAGGAATAGCCAAACTATTTTACTTTTAAAAAAATCTCTAATACTATTGATTTTCATCATATATTCACCTTTCAAGCTACAATCATCAATTCATTGTATTATTGTGATCACAAATTGTCAACAGACTTTTTACTAATCATATAATCTGTCAGGAAAATAGTAAGATAACTTAGTCCCATCAATAATCCAATAATTAAAAAACTATAGCTATAACCTAAATTAACTACTAAAAACCCAAATATAAAATTGCCAATAGCAAATCCTCCATCATATGCACTTTCTTGAATTGAAAAGGAAGTAGCCATTAAATCTTTTCTTGTACCTCTTTCAATTCCAGTTATTGAACATATAACTGCACTATTTGTACCAAATCCAATAGAAATAATTACAAATATTATAGCAATATTGCCAATATCGCCAATTAGAGCCATAGATAAAAATCCTGTCAAAGCCATAATAACTGCTGGAACTATTACTTTCCTTATCCCAAACTTATCTACCAAGCTACCACCTAGAAATGATGCAATCATGCCTAAACTAGCAAGCGAAAAAAGAAACATACTTGGAGACATTACTCCCTCTAATCCACTGAGATAAATTGCTGAATTTGTTGATAATATTCCAAATCCGCTTGTTATAGTAACAACCAATAAATAATATCTTAATAAATTATGATTTCTTAATAATTCAAGATAATTTTTAAAGAAGTTTTTTTTCTTAATGAAAATTTCTTTTCTTATTACTCCAGTTTCTTTAATAAATGACAAAAGAATTAATGAAATAGTAGCAAAAGCAATATTCCCTAAAAACATTGCTGAAAAACTTATTTCAATCAATTTAAAAGCAATAACCGGACCAACTACAAACCCGAGACCTAAAAACCCTCTGTATAGACCCATACACGTCCCAAGAATTTTAGGTTCAGCTACATCACTAATTACTGAACTCCCAGTCGACATATATAGTGCTAAACCTATAGCTTGAATAATCCTAGCTAAAATATGCAATGAAAATGATGGTGCCAGCCATATTAACACCCAAGATATAATGAATGATATTGCACTTATTAAAAGTGAAAATTTTCTTCCTTTTTTATCTGCAAGTGGGCCGAGAAAAATTCTAAGTACTATAGCTGATAAACTATATATTGTGCTAGATATACCGACTTGTGCCAAAGTAGCACTCTGACTGATCAAATAAACTGGAACAATTGAATAAGAAACTGCTATATTAATCATAAAAAAGAGTGTGCCAAATAGAAAAAATAATATTCTTCTATCTTTTAAGAAATCCTTCGAATTATTAAATTTCATTTTCCACCCCCTTAATATAAAGAAGCCTTGTTTAGATTACACTAAACAAGTCTTCTTAGCATCCAACTATTATTATTTTTTATTCATACCTTCAATAATATTAACAATCTTTTCATCTTGTATAAGAAGTCTTTTGCTGACTTCTAAATAGTTTGAAATTGCTCTTACCTGCTCATTTTGAATAATCAGTTTTTCTTTTAGCGCTTTAACATATCCTTCCATAGAATAATCATCAACATTTGCTGATTTTATTTCTTTTACTACAGAATTTTCAAAATTCAAAAATTTGCTATCATCAATTGGTTCGTCACTGAAAAAATCATCAGGAGCTGTATCATCATAAATGCTTACATTCACTTCTTCAGCTTCAGCCATATCATCAACTGCTACAACTGCATCTTGGAAAATTAAACCTTCAGAAAAATCTGTTTCCAGTTCAATTTTAGTCTCTTCTTCATCATAGGTTGATTCTTCCTCTTCCTTATAGTCAATATCAATATTTGAGAAAAAACTTTCTTCAGGTTCTAATGATGTAACGGTTTCATTTTTATCTTCAACATCAAAAAATGAGCCACTAGTATTGAATGCATCAGCAAACAAATCTATATCTTCATCATATTCTTTATTTGTTTGCTTTTCTGCAAACTCTTCCATTTTAGGTTCTACTACCTCTGAAACTCCCTTATTTTCAAAAGTTTCCTTAGCTTCTATATTATCCTTTTTTAAGATGATTGTATTATTATCTGCCAAAGTAGCAGGTGTCTTATCCTTTGGCTCTTTTGAAGTATGTTTTAAAAGTATACCAATCCCTTGTTCATTTATTTGCAAAACACCTTCCATAGATTTGAAATATTGTCTTAATTCAGGTTCTTGTGTAATTAACTTATAGACTGATAGTTTATTTAAACCATACTTTTCCTCTAATTCATCTAATTTATACCACATATAAAAACCTCCCATATTCATCTAAATACAAACTAAGAATATCATAAATATTCTATTAATTCAAACAATTATTTTTTCTCACTATTCTCTGTTACTAACATTTCAATAACCTCTGAAAGTGGCTTGGAACCTAGATCTCCAATAGATCTTTTTCTAACAGCTACATGGCTATTTGCTGTTTCATTATCACCTACAACAAAAGTATAAGGAATCTTTTGCATCTGGCTTTCTCTTATCCTATATCCAAGTTTTTCGTTTCTACTATCTACATTTACTCTAATACCAGCTCCTTTTAAATCTTTAGCCACTTCATAGGCATAATCATTATGCACTTCTGCTACAGGAATGATATAAACCTGTACTGGTGATAGCCATAATGGAAAAGCACCTGCGTAATGTTCAATCAAAATTCCAATGAATCTTTCTACCGAGCCAAATATTGCTCTATGAATCATTGCAGGTCTATGTTTAGCTCCATCTTCACCAATATAGTTAAGATCAAATTTTTCTGGCATTTGAAAATCTAACTGTATTGTCCCACATTGCCAAGTTCTTCCAATAGAATCCTCTAGATGGAAGTCTATTTTAGGACCATAGAAGGCACCATCTCCTTCATTTAATTCATAGTCAATTTTCAAGTCATCAAGTGCATCTTTCAGTGCCTGTGTAGCCTGATCCCACATTTCTACAGAACCCATAGCTTTTTCTGGTCTAGTTGAAAGTTCAACATTATATTTAAAATCAAAAGTATTATATACTTCATCGACCATCTCTATTACCTTTTTGATTTCATCTCTTATTTGATCATATAGCATAAAAATATGAGCATCATCTTGTGTAAAAGCTCTAACTCTCATAAGTCCATGTAATACCCCTGATTTCTCATGACGATGAACCAAGCCCATTTCTGCATATCTAATAGGTAGTTCTCTATAACTATGTTGATTATGCCTATATACCAGCATACAACCAGGACAATTCATCGGTTTTATAGCATAGTCGAGTTCATCTATTTTTGTAAAATACATATTTTCCTTATAGTGATCCCAATGTCCCGATTGTTCCCAAAGTTTTCTGTTCAATATTATTGGAGTTTTGATTTCTTCATATTCCCATTTTGTGTATAAGCCACGCATAAAATCCTCAAGTTGATTCCTAAGAATCATACCCTTTGGTAGGAATATAGGAAAGCCAGGTCCCTCTTCTTCAATAGTAAACAACTCAAGTTCTGCTCCAAGTTTTCTATGATCTCTTTTTTTTGCTTCTTCAAGTCTATGTAAATATGCTTCCAAATCCTTTTTGTTAGGAAATGAAGTGGCATATATTCTTTGTAACATCTTGTTCTTTTCGCTGCCTCTCCAATAGGCACCTGCCAAAGTCATCAGTTTGTAGGCTTTAAGATATCCTGTTGATGGTACATGAGGACCACGACATAAATCTAAAAAACCACCTTGTTCATAAATACTGATTTCTTCACCTGCAGGTAGGTCTTGGATTAATTCAACCTTATATTTCTCACCTTTAGACCCAAAATATTCTAAAGCATCTTCTTTTACAAGTACTTTTCTTACAAATGGTGTATTTCTTTTGACTATATCTGCTATTTTGCTTTCAATCTTTTCTAGATCTTCAGGCGTGAACACATGTTCAGTATCAAAATCATAATAGAAACCATCCTTGATAACTGGTCCAATACCAAATTTTGCATCAGGGAATAATTCTCCTACCGCTTCTGCCATAATATGTGCACTACTATGTCTATATGTATCAAGACCTTCTTCACTATCAAGTGTGAATATTTCAACAATATCTCCGTCATTAACAATAGTACTCATATCGACCATTTTTCCATTAACTCTGGCAACTACAGCTTCTTTCTTCAATCTATTGCTGATTTTTCCTGCCACGTTAAACAAGTTACTATCCGCATCTACTTCTAAAATTTTTCCATCTTTTAATTTAACTTCCATTTTTTCCTCCTTGAATATAAAAAGTACTATCATCACAAGAGACGATAGTACCGTGGTTCCACTCTATTTCTAAAAACAAATGTTTTTACTTTTACCTCTTAACGCAAGGTTGACGTGTCCCCTACTTGATTCAGGTTCCTCTCCCAGGTGGTTTTCTCATAATTACTCTTGGGAAGTTTCCAGCAGTCTTCCCTCTCTGTAAAGAATATCTTAAAATACTCGTCCTAGTCATCGATTTAATCAATACTTATGTTAATTATCTTAAAATAATCCCTATTTGTCAATGATTATTTTAAAGAAGCAATAAACTCATAAACCTCTCCAGCATGGCCTTCGACCTTGACATTTCTCCATTCACTAATAATTTCACCTGATTCATCAAGTACAAAGGTGCTTCTTTCAATACCAAGGTATTCCTTGCCATAATTTTTCTTTAATTTTAGGACCTTGAAACACTCACATAAAATACTTTCCTTGTCACTTAATAACAAAAGCTCCAACTCTTGCATTTCTATGAATTTCAGATGTGATTTTATACTATCCCTACTAACGCCAACAAGAACTACATTTAACTTTTCAAAAGCCAACCTGGCTAATGTAAACTCTTTCGCTTCTTTAGTTCAACCCGGTGTGTTATCTTTAGGATAAAAAAACAAGACAACTTTCTTGCCGATAAAATCTTTTAATTCATACTCATTACCATCACTAGCAGCCAATTTTATATTTAAACAATCCATTAGTTATTCAGCCCCCTCTTAAACCTATATGTATATACAATATCTATATACATATTAGCATATAATATTGTAAACTTGTACTATGATAGTAAAGAAACGAGGATGCAAATTATGAACATACAAGATTTAATCAAAAAAGATATATTTAAATATTTCTATGAAATATCGAACATCCCTAGATGCTCACATAAAGAAGTTAGAATTGCAGACTATTTAGAACAATTTGCTGTAACCCAAAAGTTAGTATATTCAAGAGATAAAGAAAACAATATCATAATAACAAGAAATATCGACAGTAATCAATATGTCGCCTTACAGGCACATATTGATATGGTGTGTTTAAAAACTGAGAACTCATTCCATGATTTTTCTAAAGAACCATTGACACTGCAGCTTAATAAAAGCCAATTGTCAGCCAAAAATACCACCCTAGGAGCTGATAACGGCATTGGGGTAGCCTATATGCTTGCACTTCTAGCAGATGCGAATTATGAGGGTCCTAATTTAGAATGTATCTTAACTACCAATGAAGAAGATGGGATGACTGGAGCAGCCAATTTTGATATAAAAAACCTGAAATCAGATAAATTAATAAATCTTGACAGCGAAGAAGAAGGAAAACTTTATGTTTCTTGTGCAGGGGGGATAGTTTGTGATTTTCTTATTCCTATTAAATATAAACTTAGAGAAGGACATACCTATAGTATCAAAATATCTGGCCTAAAGGGTGGGCACTCTGGCCTAGAAATTGATAAAAAAAGAGGCAATGCCATTAAACAATCAGCAAGAATTCTAAACTACCTACAGGAAGAATCTATAGCTTTTAGATTGATTGAAATTAATGGAGGTAAAAAACATAACGCAATACCCGAAGAAGCCACCATGAAAATATTATTAAAAAATATTGACCAATTTGAAGCTTTGGATGCATTGATAAATAATTGTCAGAATATTTTCCAGAAGGAACTTAGACACCAGGACCCTGATGTTAAGGTTACATTGACTTATTTAAATAAAGAAAAGGTCAATACATTTAGTAAAGGCACTACTATTACCATAATAGGAGTTTTAAACCTACTTCCCGATGGTGTTATTAAAATGAGTGATGAACTACCTCAATTAGTAGAAACCTCAGCAAATGTAGGAAAAGTAATGAAAGAAAATGAATCACTGAAAATCACAACCTCCTTAAGAAGTTCCAAGGATGAAAGTATTGCTTCATTACTAGAAATGTTTGAACAGTTAAAAATAGCTTTCAACCTCCAATTTTCAACTGAGTATTCCTATCCTGGCTGGAATTATGATAAAAACTCTTTGTTAAAGGAAATTGCCAAGGAGGTCTACTTTAATCAATTCAATGAAAAACTAGAAGAAATTGCAATTCATGCCGGATTAGAATGCGGCTTTTTTAAAAATAAAAAAGCTGATTTAGATATAATCAGCTTTGGTCCTAATATAAGTAATATTCATACAACTGATGAATCAGTTGATATTAATTCAGTAAGAAAAGTATATACCTTTCTTAAAACCTTATTAAATAGTCTGGTTAACTAAGTTCATCTTCTTGAAGAAATTGAGTAATCTTTTTCCGGCTTCTATCCAAGGCATTATATATTGATTTGATTGGCATCTGAAGATCTTTACTAATGTCTTCAAAACTTGTTCCACTTAGATACTCATAGAAAACAGACCATTCCAGAGAGCTAAGTTTACCTTTAATATCCCTTTCCATCTGGTCAAGACGCTCCTTGCCAAGAACAATATCCTCAGGGCTAAAGGCGATTTTAGTCCCCACTAGATCATCCATCAGTCTTGTTTCTTCATCTTTTGGAGATTCATTTAGAGAAATAGAGTTATTCAAAGGCTGATTTTTAAGTCGATTAGCTGTTCTAATAGCACTAATCACCTGTCTTTTTATGCAAATATCAGCAAAACCCCTAAATGTTGTATTCTCATTTTTATTGTAGCTATGTATACCCTTGTAAAGACCAATCATACCTTCTTGTATCAAGTCGTCTAGGTCTCCACCCTGAAGATAAAAGCCATTAACTTTTGAAATGACAAATCTGTGGTATTTCATTAATATGAACTGTTCAGCCTCCTTGTCGTGACCTTGAGCCAATTCAACTAACACATCATCATCTAAATCTCTATATCTTTCGTCGAGAAAATTAAATACCATCTATGCACCTTTGTTTGAAAATTTCATAAATTATTATTCCTGTTGCAACACTTACATTTAATGATCCAACAGGACCTACTTGAGGTATCATTACTAATCCATCACAATTTTTTTTAACTAATGGACTGAGGCCATTACCTTCATTTCCAACAACAAGACAGACATTGCCATCTAGTTTAGTTTTAAAAACATCACTGGCACCATTCATATCAGCACCATATATCCAGTAACTTTTCTTTTTTAAATTATCTATTGCCTGGTTAATATTCTTAACCTTTATTATTGGCATATAAAATATTGCTCCTGCCGAAACTTTAAATACTGTACTGGTAACTCTGACACTTCTATCATCTGGAATAATTATCCCATTAACCCCTGCACATACAGCAGTTCTAATAATTGCTCCTAAATTATGTGTATCTTCAAGATGGTCTAGAATTAAAATCAGGCCATCCCCTTTAATCTTTCCAACTATTTCGTCTAAATCTCTATAATTAAAATCTGCAATACTAGCTAGATAACCTTGATTTATTTCTCTTGTCTCTCTTAATTCTGCCGGAATATCCTTAATCTCAATATGTCTTGCTTTAGCAAGTTCTTGGATTTCCTTATCAACTGTACTTAAATTTTCACTGTAAATATTATAGACTTTATATCCACTTTTCAACGCTTCTATAATTGTTTGTTTTCCACCTATAAGTTCCATTTATATCTCCTCAAAGAAATCATTTGTTTCAATGATTTCTGCATAATCCTTTACAGGAAAATCTGTATCATAACTAATATCTGCAAATAAAGGTTCAAGTTTATTCTTTAGATATAGAAGCAGCGGTATTGCAACTTCTTTGATCTGTGGATGAGCCGACTTGCTACATCTTAATCCTAAAAAGTTTCTTAATGACCTCATATTCATAGTAACTGCAATTTCAGTCTTCAAACTATTTGGCAAAATACTTCTCGCTTCTTGCGGAGTTGCTCCAAGTTCTAATAAATGAAAATAGTTCTTTTCTATCATCTCTATTGTATATTCCCATATTTTTTTTCTTTCACCATTGAAAAAAATAGGTTTTATAACTGTTATTTCATTACCAAACTTGTCCTTGCTATAATTACAATACCTTGTAGACTCTTGACTGTAGCTTGCCATTCTGTGTCTTACTAGTTCGTGACTAACGCCACGATCAATCACAAAAAGCAATGTCATTTTTTCATGTTCAAGCACTGACTCATGATTTTTTTCTATTATTGTTTTTAACATTCCACTAGTACCTGTTTTTTTAAAGACATCTTCTGACTTATAGCAGACTCTACCATATCTTTCTAACTTTTTTAGCAATAATTCACTATTAAATTCTGGAATTAAAACTTTAGCTTTCTCTATTTTCAATTGACTCACTCCCTTCAATAGTTGAAATTATATAACTTACTAATTCATTGATTCTATCCTTGTCACCTTTTAAAAAAAGATAGCCCAGTAATGCTTCAACCCCGGTGCTTTTTCTATAGTCCACCATTTCTACATTCTTAGGTATATTCTTCTTGGCATTCCTGCCTTTTCTTAAAACAACCATTTCATCATCATTCAATTGATCTTGAATACTATCATATATTTTGCTTTGTGCCTTGGCATTTACAAATCTAACCGCACTTCTATGAAGCTGATCAATTTTCGTTTTACCTATTCTTATAACATACTCTCTTATATAAATTTCTAATACTGCATCCCCTAGATAGGCAAGTGCCAATGAGCTTACTTCTTTTTCCATGTGCTACCTTCTTTAGTATCAATTATTTCTATATCTAGTTTGTTAAGTTCATTTCTTATTAAATCACCATAAGCAAAATTCTTGTCTTTTCTGGCTAAGTTTCTTACATCCAACAAAAGCTCCATAACTTTATTAAATGTGTTATTATCTTCAACATCCAGCACTATATCCTCAATCTTTTCAAATGGTAAAACGGCCAGAATCTCAACTAAATATTTCTTATATATGCTAAAGGCTTTAATAAGACCTTTTTGATTATATAAATTTTCCTTGATTGCCTTAGTGACTATCTTGCTGCCATCAAAGAAGAAACTAAAAGCTAATGCTGTATTAAAATCATCTTGTAATGCTTTTTCGATTTTTACTTCTATTTTTTTAAATTCACTCTCAAGTATATCCTCTTCATTATCTTTACCTTCATTAATCAGTTTTTCCAGATTATTATAGGCAGTCATCAACTTAGTCAGTGATTTTTCACTTTCCAGCAAAGCACCATCGTTAAAATCAATTGGATTTCTATAATGTGAAGATAGGATGAAATATCTAATAACTTCTCCACTAAACTTCTCCAAGATTTCTCTTACTAAAAAGAAATTACCTAATGACTTGCTCATTTTCTCTTTGTTTACGGTAATAAAACCATTATGCATCCAATAATTAACAAAAGTTTTTCCTGTATAACCTTCAGATTGAGCAACTTCATTTTCATGATGTGGAAATATTAAATCTTGTCCGCCTCCATGAATATCTAAGGTTGGGCTTTTTGTATATTTCATGCTCATAGTTGAACATTCAATATGCCAGCCTGGTCTTCCATTTCCCCAAGGACTAGCCCAGTTTATTTCACCTTCCTTAGCTGCTTTCCACAAGGCAAAATCAAGTGGACTTCTTTTTTTGTCACCAATCTCGACTCTGGCTCCAGATTTCAAATCATCTATATTCTTACCAGAAAGTTTTCCGTAAGGTTTATAGTTCCTTACATCGAAGTAGACGTCACCTTCTACTTCATATGCAAATCCCTTTTTAATCAAAGTATCAATAAATTCAATGATTTCTTCAATATTCTCACTTACCTTAGGATGAAAAGTTGCTTCTTTTACTCTAAGACTATCAGCATCTTTTCTATATTCCACTATATATTTAGCCGCTAATTCCAAAGGTCCTATTCCTTCTTCCTTGCTTTTATTAATGATTTTATCATCCACATCTGTATAGTTCTGTATATAATTAACCTGATAACCAAGTGAAGCTAAATAATTTCTAAAAGCATCAAAAACCACCATTGGCCTTGCATTACCAATATGGATGAAATTGTAGGTTGTCGGTCCACATACATACATATTAACTATACCCTTGTTAATTGAGTTAAACTCTTCTTTTTTTCTGCTTATGGTGTTATATATTTTCATTTTAATTCCTTTCTTCAAGCAAGACTACTACTTGGCTCTTTATACCCTCTAGATTGCCGGTGAACCCTAGAAATTCCTCAGTTGTTGCCTTAATGCTAACCTGTTCGGTATTCAACTCTAGGACCTTGCAAATATTATTGATCATTTCAGAAAGATAATCCTTTAACTTTGGTTTTTGAGCAATGATTATTGAATCAATATTTACTATATTAAAGCCTCTATCCTTGATGATATCACTCACTCTAGCTAATAATTTCATACTATTTGCATTTTTATAGGCCATATCATCATCAGGAAAATGTTGCCCAATATCACCTAGAGCCAAAGCTCCTAACATAGCATCCATAAGAGCATGAACCAATACATCAGCATCAGAATGACCTAGAAGACCAAGTTCAAATGGTACTTTGACCCCACCTAGAATCAAAGGTCTATCCTTAACTAACTTGTGAACATCATAACCTATCCCAATTCTCATTTTGCCTCCTAAGTAAAAATTCAAGAACTGCTAAATCCATATTATCAGTGATTTTAAAAGCTTCTTCATCACCTTCTACAACACCAATATTTTTACCATTCATTTCTAAGATACTAGCATCATCAGTTATTGATTTAATCTTATCTCCAATATTATTTATAGCTTCAAGGTAGTCCTTAACCTTTACCAGCTGAGGTGTACCTACCCGTCTTATATTCAACCTGTCAATCGTCTTGTTAACCAAACCATCCTTAACCAGTTTCACAGTATCCTTAACTGGAAGAACAGGTATTATCCCACTTATATCTTTATTTAAAATACCGTTTTCTAACCTGTCGATCATATTCTTGCTGACAAGTGGTCTTACGCTATCATGTATTGCTACATATTCATCCTCTTTGTCAAGACAACTAAAACCATTTAAGACTGATTCATAACGTTCCTTGCCTCCAAAGACATATTGAAAATTTGCATCAATATGTTCTAAGAAACCATTTAAGTAATCTTGGTAATACAAGTCAATCACTATTACAAACCTACTTACGCCAGCTTTTACTAAATTAGAAATTGTATAGTAAATTATTGGTTTACCGTTAATTTCTATATATTGTTTTGGTATATTTGCTCCCATTCGCAGGCCCTTGCCTCCTGCTACTATGATGTAGGGAATATCCATTAGACTTCTCCTTTTATCCTGGCAAAAATAAGTCTTCCAGCAGAAGTTTGCATGACACTGGTTACTACTAAAAATACGTCTTTTCCAACCATTTCTTCTCCGTTTTCAACTATGACCATAGTGCCATCATCAAGATAGCCTACACCTTGCTTATTTTCCTTGCCTTTTTTTAAGATATTCAGGTAAAATTCTTCCCCTGGGATAAGTATAGGTTTTAAAGAGTTAGCTAGTTCATTAATATTTAGCACCTTGACCCCCTGGACTCCGGCTACCTTATTTAAATTAAAATCATTAGTTAATAATTTCCCACCATTGATTTTTACCAGTCTAACAATCTTACCATCAACTTCAGGTATGTCATTTATGGTCGCATCATCTGTTTTAGGTATTACAATCTTTATATAGCTTTCACTCTGCATATTCTTTATAGTATCAAGACCTTGACGACCTTTAACTCTCTTCAAGTCATCTGCAGAATCTGCAAGTTTTTGTAGTTCATCAATAACAAAATCAGGTATTATTAAAGTTCCATCAATGAAACCTGTTCTGGCTAAATCAGCTATCCTACCGTCAATTATTACACTTGTATCCACATACTTATAACTTGAGAAATCATCCTTTTTACCTTTACCTATAAAGGCTAGAATTTCATCTTTTCTTTTAATTGATTCTATCCAACCGACAACTCCAAGAATAATACTTATCAAAACTAGCAAAAAATTACCAACAACAGGTATTTTCACAAAAATAAATTCCATAACCCAGGCAATTCTCAAACTAATTATAACTCCAATAATACCAATTATACCTTCAGTCAAGGTATAACTTGACATGAATTTTATCAAACCTTTTATTAGCCTTATTATTAGATAGATTAACAGTATAGCTAAGATTATATTTACAGCAATTATAATAAATATATTTAATACAGAAAATTGCATTGTGAAAATATTGCTTAAATATTCATCGTAGAAATATACTGTCAGAAGCCATAATGATCCAGCTAGTATTAATGTTGCTAAAGCTATCATGACTTTAATTATCAAGTTATTGTTTTTCATCATTGCCTCCTTTATTGTAACTTAAAAAAATGTTAACTGCTTCTTTAATATTGCTTACTTCTATGATTTCTATATTTTTATTATCCTTCTTTAAACCTTTAGTCTTTGGAATAATGATTTTTTCAAAACCTAGTTTTTCACTTTCTTTAATTCTTTGTTCTAAACCGGATACTGTTCTAATTTCACCAGTTAGACCGATTTCACCAACAACCAGTACATTCTTGTTGATAGGTATATTATATAAGCTGGAAATCAAGGCTATAACCACACCTAAATCTAGTCCTCTATCTTCAATTTTCAAGCCACCGACTATATTGAAATAAATATCCTTCTTCCCCATGGAAAGTTTCATATTTTTCTCTAATACTGCTATTAATAAGATAATTCTGTTTAAGTCAATTCCAGTTGATAACCTTCTTGGAACAGGAAAACTACTATCTACTGTCAATGATTGTATTTCAAGTAGAAGAGTTCTAGTTCCCTCTATTACTGGTACAATAATCGAACCAGGTACGACTTCAGACATATGTGTTAAGAAATATTTACTAGGATTAATAACTTCAACTAGTCCCTCTTCACCCATTTCAAAAACACCAATTTCCTGGGTACTACCAAAACGGTTTTTTGCACTTCTTAAAATCCTGTAACTATGATCTTTTTCACCTTCAAGGTAAAGGACCGTATCCACCATATGTTCAAGAACCTTCGGTCCTGCAATATTTCCTGATTTAGTAACATGACCAACAATCAGTACAGAACGACCCTGTCCCTTGGCTATTTTCATAAGTGTAAGAGTTGCCTCTCTAACTTGTCCAACACTACCTGGCGTACCGGTCATTTCATTTTGATATACTGTCTGTATTGAATCTATGATAATATACAGTGGGTCTATATCATTAATTGTAGCACAAATATCATCCATGTTGTTTTCTGCTAAAATGTAGATATTTTCCTTAGGTAACCCTAGTCTTTCTACTCGCATCTTTATCTGCCTGGCTGATTCTTCCCCAGATACATATAGAACTCTATTTTCAGAACCCAAGGATGAGGCTAGCTGCATTAGAAGTGTTGATTTGCCTATTCCAGGATCACCTGCAATAAGGGTTAATGAACCTATAACCAATCCACCACCAAGTACTCGGTCAACTTCTTGATTGCTTGTTTTTACCCTCTTAAATTCTTCAATTAATACATTTTCAAGTAAAGTAGCTTTAGGATACTCCTTAGCCTTTATACTATGTTTTTTCTTATCATCAGCAATCTCATGATTCAATTCTTCAATATAAGAATTCCAACTATTACATACTGGGCATTTACCAAGCCATTTACCTGATTGATTCCCGCATTCATTGCAGACAAAGTGAGTCTTGTTTTTCATTTTTATCCTTCCAATACTGTTTTAATCAAATCTTTCAGCAAATCTACTTCTGTGCAGGTATTAATTAGATTTCTATAGTAGGAACCGTTCTTTATACCTTTTAAATACCAGCCAAGATGTTTTCTCATTTCCCTGACAGCTATAATTTCACCTTTATCCTCAATCGTGTACTCAAGTTGTCTTATAGCCATCATAAGTTTTTCTTCATTACTAACCAAGGTGAATTTACCTGTATTAAAATATTCCATAATTTCTTTAAATAAAAAAGGATTACCTAGAAAGCCTCTGCCGATTAATATAGCATCACACCCGGTTACTTCGAGCATCTTTTCTGCACTATAGGGATCATTTACATCACCGTTGCCTATAACTGGTATGGAAACACTTTGTTTCACCATTTTGATATATTCCCAATCAGCTTTTCCACTGTAATATTGTTCTCTGTCTCTACCATGTATGAAAATAGCTGCTACACCAACCTTTTCAGCCCCTTTAATAATTGGTATGGCATCATGTTTTCCTTCACTGAATCCTTTTCTGATTTTCAAGGTTACTGGAACATTGACACTTTTTACAAGCTCTTCCAAAATACTAATTGCCTTATCTGGTTCCTTCAATAATGCTGAGCCTTCAAAATTTTTCACAATTTTAGGCGCAGGACAGCCAATATTAAAATCTATAATATCAGCACCAATACTTTCAAGATATTTTGCACTTTCAGTAATTTCTTTTATATTACTACCAAATATCTGCATCCCTATTGGCTTTGTTTCACCACTTATATCGACTATTTTTCTACTCTTTTCGTTTTCATAAACGAGTGCTTTAGCACTTACCATTTCAGTAAATACTAAAGGCACTCCATTTTCTTTTAATATTCTTCTATATGCTTTATCACTAACTCCAGCAAGTGGAGCTGCTATTATAGGATTTTCTATTTCTAGCTTCCCAATTTTAAGTGGTTTCATTTCTATTTTTGTCATAAATTATCTTTAATCCTTCTAATGTTAAATTCATATCTGCATAATGTATTTCTTTTTTTAAATATTCACTGAAGTATCTTGAGACTCCACCAGATAATATCACTATAAGATCGTTACCATAGTGTTCTTTAATTAAAGAAATATAACACTTAATCGAACAGGCATAGGAATAGAATAAACCACTGGCAATTGAATCAACTGAATTTTTACCTATTGGATCTTTTGGCATTTTAAGACCTACATCAGGTAACTGTGCTGTTTTCTTGAACAACCCCTCGCTACCGATTTGAAATCCAGGTGCTATGGCTACTCCTATGAATTCGCCATTCTCTGTAACTACTGAATATTTTGTAGCTGTTCCACAATTTATTATTAATAAGTTTTTCTTATATTTAACATGTCCCGCCAAAGCATCAGCTATTAAATCAGCTCCAACTTCTTTTGGATTATCAACTTTTAACTTTATCCCTGTTTTTATTCCTGGTTCTATCAATATTGGTTTAATATTGAAATATGAATCCAAGGCTTCAGACAAGGCATTATTAATGGTTGGCACTACCGATGCAATTGAAGCACCTATTATGCTGGTTTTATCTATATTATTGAGATTTAGTATGCTAATAAGAAAAAGTGCGAACTCGTCCTTGGTTTTAATTTTTTTTGTTTCTAAAGTAAATGTTTTTATAATTTTTTGACCATTATGTAACCCTATTGTTATTATGCTGTTTCCGGCATCAATTAATAATATCATTTTACGCCTCTTTTTTTACTACTTTACTTAAAGCTGGCATTAGTATTCCACTTAATACAGTACCAACAAAAAGTTCAATCGGGAAATTTAGAGCTAATATCGGTATTAGCGCTGCTAATGGATATATATTGAATATTAGTATTAAGCCTACGACTCCAACTGTATTAGTGACTGTTCCAACGAACCCGGCAACTGCACCAGCTAGATATAAGTTTTTCTTTGATAGCAATTTAAATACCAAGGCACTAAAAACACCGATTAGAATCCTTGGTAAAAATATGACAATAATATTAAAACCTACACTTGCTCCAAAGAAATAGAAGCTCGATGCTCCAAAAATAAACCCTGTGAATGCTCCGACTATCGGCCCGCCTAATGCCCCTGCAATTACTGTAGGTATATGCATTATGGTCATTGCGCCTGATACATTGGGAACAGAAAAGAAGCCTAAGCCTGTAGCGGCCATAACCCCGGTAATAGCGGAAAGTATACCTATTAAGGCAATTTGTCTGGTAGAAATCTTCATGATTTTCTCCTTTTTCAACACATTTTTAAAGTACAAGTTCAAAGAATCTTGTCCACTAATAATTATACCCTAATTTTATATATATTTCTATAAATTAACGCCTATATAACAAAGAGAACTGCAATGCAGTTCTCTTTAACATCTATTCTTTTGAAGGCATTCTATATTTACCATTCCAAATTATTTCTCCATAATTGACAGGATCTGTATCTCCTTCAGTATTGAAGAAAAGTACAACAGAATCTTTATCTAAACCAAGTACATCTCTTACTTCTTCTAAATCTTCAAGTCCCATAATTATAGAAAAAGCTCCTATACCTGCTGCACCAGATTCTCCTGATACAATCTTAGGATCTCTTTTTACTGGATTTGCAAATATTCTTACGCCTCTTGCAGCAACTGCATCATCACAGGTTAAATACATTTCTGAAAAATCTCTGATTATTGGCCAGGCAATTGGACTAGGTACCCCGCAAGCTAAACCAACCATGATTGTTTTCAAATCTCCTTCAACATTATGTGGTTCACCATCATCTACTTCAGCAGATGTAAAAATACAATTGGCAGCATTAGGTTCAACTATTATCGCTTTTGGCAATTTCGTCTTATATACATTAGCAAATAGACCTAAGATTGCTGCAGCCATTCCACCAACCCCTGCTTGTAAAAATACATGTGTTGGTCTTTCATAACCTTGTAATGCTAATTGATCAATCACTTCCATACCCATAGTCGTATAACCTTGCATGATCCATGTAGGAACGTCCGTATACCCTTCCCATGCAGTATCTTGAACCATGTGTCCGCCAATTTCCTTGGCTTTCTTAATGGCGAT
>JBGSJN010000116.1:0-14079 GCA_041741995.1 Bacillota bacterium | reverse complement strand
GGAGAAAGAATAGATTTTAAGTTAACTAAACTTGTACCATGCATAACACCACCAGAAATCCAAAAATATCTAGAAGACGATGGAGTAATGCTAATGGTAGAAGAAATTGGCTTTACAAACAAACTCAAACCAGTACTATTTGCCAATGTTTATTGGAGAGGGGACTTCTTCAGTTTCCAGACAATCAGAAAAAGATACTAACATATATAAATACAATAGTTTGAATAATAATGAAGGACTCGGAATTAAAATCCGAGCCCTCTTTTTATTGTTCAGGACCATAATCGACTGGAAGACCTAAAAACTTGAATTCCTCCACTTCAGAACTTACATCAAATAAATTACCATACAATTCTGCTTTTTCCAGCAAGTCATCAACCGTTATAAGAAAGTCATCAAGCTCACCTGCCTCAATATTAAGGCCAAGCTGCTTCAAACTATCTTGTTGCACTATAATATTTTCCCTGATACTTTCCAAAGCGGCTGATATTATGTCCAAACCTGAACTAACATTCATGGAATCATTAGGAAAATTAATATTCACATAATCAGCCAATTCACCAATAGATTTCTTATTCATAACACACACCCCTTCAGTTATTTATTCTTTAAATTTACATAAATTAGAATATAATGTAATTATATAGTAATTTCTTTTAAAAATCTTAAAGGACTACAAATTAACTAAATTTTTACAATCATAAATAAAATATATATGCTAAAATATAAATATAAAAATAAAAAGAGGTGTAAAATGCTAAAAATTAACAATTTAACCAAAAGCTATGATAAAAAAAACATAGCCCTAGACAATCTGAACTTGGATATCAAAAAAGGTGAGCTTATCGGCTTTATAGGACCTAACGGAGCTGGCAAAACAACAACTCTTAAAATAATTACAGGTATAATTACCGCCGACCAAGGTACTGTAGTAATCAATGGACATAATTTACAAACAGAAATGATAGCTGCCAAAAAAAGCTTCACCTTCGTACCAGACCATCCAGAAATATATGAGAGTATATCAGGTATTGACTACCTTAATTTCATTGCCGATATTTATGATGTAAGTATAGAAAATCGCAAAAAAAGAATCCAAGATTTCACTACAAGATTCCAACTAGAAGGTTCATTAGGACAAAAGATAAACACCTACTCCCATGGAATGAAGCAAAAACTACTAATAACAGCCGCTTTACTTCCACAAGCACCATTATTCATACTAGACGAACCACATGTGGGACTTGACCCTCATTCAGCAAGAGTATTAAAAGACCTCATGCTTGAACATTGTAGAAATGGAGGAAGTGTTCTTTTTTCTTCTCATGTCTTGGAAGTAGTGGAAAACCTCTGTCATAAGGTGGCCATTATCGATAAAGGCAACCTCATTGCCTATGATACACTCGACAATATAAAACAAAACAAAGACATGACTCTTGAAGAGATTTTCCTGGAGATGACAGATCATGAATAAAGTATTAAAAATAATAAAAATAAACATGAAGGATACTGCTGGACGCTATATGCAACAGCTAAATGCAAAAGGAAAAATCACCGGTAAGCTTATAGCTATCTTGCCACTAATTTCTATTCTACCTGCTATAGCCATGACAAAACTAATATATGATAGCTTTGCTCAAATAAATATGGGTTATCTTGCACTTACTTATACAAGTATAGGTTCAATAGTTTTTATGTTGGTAACCTCAGTACCACTAATTGTATCTTCCTTTTTTTATGGTAAAGATTTAAGTCTACTTGCAACCCTTCCAATAAAAGGCCGATCAATAATAATTGCAAAACTGGTAGGTATATATCCAATTCTGCTTGCTATTTCTGTTGTACTTTTTGGTTCAACTGGTGTTTTTTATTTAATTGACGCTGCATTTCCAATTAGAAGTACTTTAATAATAATTTTCATTCTATTAACACTCCCTCTGGCACCTATAGCCTTAGGGACTTTAATAACCCTACCCTTTATGTCACTTGTAGCTGGCAGGAAACACAGGAATCTTTTTACTGTTTTAGGTAATATATTACTACTTGGAACCATTCTGGGAATACAAGTTTTAATAGGCAGAACTGCCAGTAATACAGATGCAATAATTGAAATACTATCCAAACCAGATGGCTTATTAAACCTTATAGGCAAAAGCTATCCACCAAGCATTTGGCTAACTAAAGCTATTGCCTCAAGTAACCTGGACCTACTTTGGACTTTCTTACTGCAATTAGGTTGTATATTGCTGATATTTATATTAGCTAATAAAATCTATGATCAGGCCTTAAAGAAATTCAACCAACAAGAAAGCAGTGGTGATAGACAAAAAATCAGCTATAAACGAACTAATGTTAAATTACTACTGTTAAAAAGAAACCTAGGTATAATATTTACCAACCCTACTTTCTTATTAAATACTGTTATGACATTATTTATTCCAGTTATAATATTCGTTTTATATAATCTGATGGGAATAATGGATCTCAATACTCTAAACAATCCCCAATTACTCCCATTTAGAGCTTACATATTCTTTGGTATAGTAATATCTCCTAGTATAATGGGAAGTCTTTCTGCTACAAGTATAAGTAGGGAAGGAAAGTTTTTTTGGGAAACTAGAGTTATGCCGATTAGCCACTTAGAAAGTCTAACCTCAAGAGAACTCACCACCTTACTATTAAATGGAATAGGCCAAATATTACTAGCTATAGTTGTGTATACGATCTTGCCGATTGAACCAATACAATTAGGAGTTGTACTCTTAGCAGTGGTTTTATTCACATTATTAATGTCCAAGATAGACTTGATAATTAACATTGAAAGACCTTTCCTTAACTGGTCAAACCCAACAGCTTGTATCAAGAATAATATGAATGTTATGTTATCCTTAGGTTCAAGAGTAATTATTGGTGGACTAGGATATCTAGTCTATACCCTTTTCAAGAACCAAAGTTCAACACAGATTATGCTAATTCTTACTTTGATGGCTTTAATGCTATACACCATATCAAGATTTATGTTGAAAAGATTTTATCTTAAAAAATATGAACAAATTGATGCTATATAATAAAAATAGACCACCTGCATTATTTATTGCAGGTGGTCTGTTTTATCATTTAATTTAGTCATGAATCATTGAAACAAACCTTACTTCAAGATAATTTTCAACTGAAACTGAACCATCAATATCCTTAGTAACCAGAACCAAGAATTGGCTATCAGTACCTACCGGTACTACCATTCTTCCACCTGGTGCCAGTTGTTGGACAAGAAGTTCCGGTATTTCTTCCGGACTGGCTGATACTAGTATTACATCATAAGGAGCCTCAGCCAGATAGCCTTTGTAACCGTCTCCTAGTATACATTTCACATTATCATAACCCATCATTCCCAGTCTTTCCTTGGCAGTCTGATGTAGTGTCTCTATTCTTTCTATTGTAACAACTTCCTTGCAAATTTCAGCTAATATTGCTGTCTGATATCCGGTGCCAGTCCCTATTTCCAGTGCTTTTGTATTTTTGTCAGGGTTTATCATCGAGGTCATAAGACCGACGATGTAAGGTTGTGATATAGTTTGTCCATGGGACACTCTTAGAGCACAATCATCGTAAGCATAATCCTTTAAATATTCTGGTACAAAAAGGTGTCTTGGTACTTTCATCATGGCATCTATTACCTTTTGATTTAAAATCCCTCTTGCCTTAATCTGGTGTATTATCATGTTATGTCTTTTTTGTATGGTATCATCCATTTCCAGCCCACCTCCTTATGACTATAGGTACTTGGAACCTTCGCTAATACTTAACTTATCTAGCTCTCCCCTATATTTTTCTATAAAATCACTTACCCAGTCTTTATCTGTCTTACTAAAATCCCTAAGCATCCAGCCAATAGCCTTATTGATGAAAAATTCTTTACTACCAAGATTATTTGCAATAATCTTTTCCAATAATTTTGTATCAGTTAAACCCTTAAGTAGTAATTGATGAAGAATTGCTACCCTTCTAACCCAGAAATTTTGGTCAACACTCCATTCCAGCATAATATCCTTGGCACTACTATTACCTTTTACAATCTCACCAACCATCCTTGGAAAACCATCAACACTATCCCACCAGGATTTTGTCTTGATTAGCTTATATATTCTAGTGAGATCATCAATATTCAAGATACCTTTTTGTAGGTTTAAGTAGTCGATAGCTAAATACTGGTACTCTCTTTCATCTTTTCTAAAACACAAATCTACAAAATCCCAATCTATACTACCTCCAAGATTTCTATAGTACTTCTTATACAAGGAAACTCGTTCTGGTCTTGCCACTCCAAGGAAAGGAAATTGGTTTCTCATATATTTACTCATTTCTATAGACTTATTCTTATCTCTCATTGTTATCAACTCATCTAGTAAGTCTTGATACCACAACATTTTTACCTCCAATAAAAAATTGAGCCGACACTTATTGTCAGCTCAATTATACTTTATGTTTATTCTATTTCATAGATTTTATCAAAATCTATATTGTATTTTTCTAATATTTCCTTTAACTTCAATTCTGTCTCACTTGGTCCCAGCCAGGATAATCCACAACTTGCAGAATATTTTCTTGGAACCGGCACAATTCTACCTTCAACATTCTCTTTCTTGGCATATTTTTCCAATGTCAAGACATTATGTGTTGTATGAAAAGTTATTAGAATCTTCATTATTCTTTTTCTTTTTCTCTATTAACTAAGGCGATAACAAAAAGCGCTACAATTGCTATAATAACAACAATCACGCCTCTTTCTGATACTCCACCTGCAACTTCTGGAGTTGTAACTGCTGCAGCAAATCCAAAATTATGAGCAAAAGCTGCACCCATCAATAGACCAAGAAGAGTCATAGCTCCGTCTGATGATCCTTGACCAGTTAGAATTAATTGACGGAATGGACATCCACCAGCTAAAACACCTGCAAAACCAAAGATATATAATCCCAGAATATTAAATAAAGCATCTGTATGTGCAATAGGTTGACCTACAAATGATGGATTAAAATTACCTGTAACAATATTGTAAACTAGAAATACTCCAAAGAAACTACCAATAACTATCAATAAATTAAAATCTTTAGCTAAAATAACGTTTCTAATAGCACCAGTTGAACATAATCTTGTTAATTGACCAATTACGCCGATACCAAGACCCACAGCCAAAGCTATTAAAGCTGGAGCTTGCATGCTTCCTGGTCCCATTGTGCTTACTGCAAATATTGTAGTTGCTAGTGATAGTCCCAATATTATCAATACAACAATTGGTACTACATAACCACTTTGAGTCTTTGTTTCCTGATTTTTTCCAAGGCTGTAGCCTTTTTTCAAAAAGAAGGTACCTGTAGCAACACCTGCTACAAAACCAATCAAGCCAACCCATGCATTAAGATCCCCTGCTCCCATTCTTATAATCATTCTAAAAGAACAACCTAAGAAGATTAAAGCACCTACCATCATAATAAATCCAAGTATAAATCTTATTGCTGGTGACGAACCTGCAACTGCCTTGAAATCTTTTCTAATTAGAGCAGTTATAGTAGCTCCTAGAATAATTCCTAATATCTCCGGTCTGATGTACTGGACAGGTGCCGCAGAATGTAATCTCAAGCCTCCAGCAATATCCCTCATAAAACAAGCGATACAAAGAGCCATATTAGCAGGATTTCCAAAAATTGCCAATATAATTGCTCCCACACCAATAAGACCACCTAAAATAACTAATGTGGTTTTCTTTTCCATAAAATAACCCCTTTCACTTACAATCTAGTGATAATTATCACAAAAATCAGAAGATAAAACAAGAAAAAAAAGTATTCTCCTATAACTTTCTATGTTATAGGAGAATACATAAAATTTATTTATCCAAACTACTTCCAGCAGCTATTAATTCTTTATCTCTTATCATTATGAAGCCTTCAAATACTACAACTAAGCCTGTAGCAAGGAGTATCATTTCAATTGAAATAATATCAGCAAGTGGCCCAAACACCAACATACCTAAAGGAAACATAGAACTTGATAACATTCCAAGAACACCAAAAACTCTACCATAGTATTCTTCACTTACAGTCTTTTGTAAAAATACTGTTGAGGCAGAATTACAAAATATCACTGAACCTCCAATAATAAACATAATAAATAAGTAGATTGGGAAAAGCACCTTAGTACCTAAAATCATATGTAATACACCACCTGCAAGTATGGCCGCTATCATTGTATAAACCAAGTTTTTTAAACCACCCCACTTACCAATAACAAAACCACCTATGGTCATACCTAAGAAAAAAGCAATTTCTAGAGCAGTTAAACGATAAAGCTCAGGCCCATAAGTTCTTACAACTTGTAAAGGTGTTAAAAAAGCAGCAGGTGAAACTAAAAAGAAAAATAAACCAAAATAGATAAACAGGTTTCTTATATATTTTTTATTTCTGATATATTTAAATCCTGCCTTTATATCATCATAATAACTACTGACTAAACCAGCTCCTATAGCCTGAATAGTAGGAACCTTTATAAACAGGAGTATTGTTACTCCAATAATAGCCGTAATAACATCAATAAATAAGGTTGTCTCAAAAGTAGCATAGGTAAGAAGAGCCGCACTTGCTATTGGTGAAAATAGATTCATCAAGGAAGTTGCACTTCCCATATAGCCATTTACTGTTAACAACTTGTCTTCAGGTACTATCTGGGGCAAGAGAGCATTGGTGGCAGGAGTTTGTACAGCTATACCAACTGCTCTAATGGCTGAAATTAAAAATAGCAACCAAAATTCCTTGTATCCTGCTAAGAAAACAAGAGCCAGAATCAAGGTTGTAATTGCAATCCCCAAATCAGAGATTATTATTAATTTTTTTCTATTGAACCTATCTGACCAGACACCTGCAAAAGGTGAAAGTAAAAATGTAGGTAAAAATCCTACAACAATCGATATGGTCAACATCGCTCCAGATCTGGTATTTAAGGTAATATACCAAAATATTCCATACTGAACCAAAGCTGTCCCAAATTGAGTAGTAAGCTGACTTATAACAAATAGGCTAACTTTTCTTTTCCAGTTTTCCATTGGTTTTATATCCCGCTTTTTATTTATTAAATTTCAGTGCAGTACCATTCATACAAAACCTATAAAAGGTAGGTGCTGGTCCATCATCAAAAACATGCCCTAGATGACCATTACAACATGAACATAAGACGGCCGTTCTTGGCATTACCAAGAAGTAATCCACCTCGAAATCTAAGGATTCAGGTGACAATGGTGCATAAAAACTTGGCCAACCTGTACCAGAATCAAATTTGGCCTCGCTGCCAAATAGTGGCTGTCCACATGCTGCACAATTATAGATTCCTTCTTCTTTATTATTATGAAGAGGATGACTAAAAGCTGGTTCTGTACCATCTTCAAACATTATCCTATATACTTCATTGGGTAATTTTGACTTGTATTCTTCCTTAGTCATTGAATTACAGGAAAATTCAGGGATGATTTCTCTTGTAGCTAATGTTCTATAGTGTTTTTTTTCTTGTTCTGATAATTTCTTTTTCATTATACTCCTCCGAATAAAAAAGCTATAAAGTTAATTATAGCTTTTTCTTACAATCTTCACAGGCACCCCAATATGTTAAAATGCTGCTATGTACATCTACTTTACTGGTATCAATTTCAGCATCAATGCTATTTACCTTAACCCTATTTATATTGCCACATTCAACACATAAAAAATATGCTGAATCATCAACTATGTAATCAATTCTAGCTTCTCCATGCTTGCCAAAGAATCTTTTTACCAACCCTGCCAGGACAAAAGCATCAAGTGTTGCATAAATTGTCGCCTTGGAAAAAACCTTATATTCCCTATAAAGATTATCATATATTTGCTCTACGCTTTGAAAATTTTCAGTTGTGTGCAAATACTCTAATATATCTAACCTTTGAGCTGTAGGTTTTAAGCCACTTTCTTTTATTTTTTTTACTAAACTAGCTGTTATTTCATTCATTTTTTACTACCTTTCGTCCTTGCAATTGCCGCAAAGACCCTTATAGGTGGTTTCCTTGCCAGTTATTTTATAGTCCACACTCTTTCTTGTTATATCATCATCAACACTATATGTATTGACCATTTCTATAAGACCGCATTTTTCACAAATAAAATGGGTATGATTACCTCCACTGACATCTATTCTAGCCTCTCCGTTAAGTCCATAAAACTTTGATACTATTCCTTTTTCCACAAAAAGTTCTAATGTGGCATGAATAGTAGCCTTGGAAAATACTTTATAGTTTTCCAATAAATTATTATATATTGTATCAATACTTTGGTAATTTTCATTAGAATAAAGAAACTCCAAAGTTTCCACTCTTTGAGCAGTTGGTTTCAAACCGGCTTTTCTAATAACATCAACTGCTTTTTTAGTTAAATTAGACATTCAGTCACCTCTTTCCTATGTATTTGTAACCGAAACGACCACCTATACATTATACTCAAGCATTATAAACAACACAAGATTAAACTCATTCTTATAAGCTGTATATTCAAAACAACGAATACCACCTTTTTCAAATAGAAATGATTTTAATAATTAGTATCCTATTAACTATAAATATACCTTATTTAAAATAAAAATCAAGGGAGCGTTAAAAACTCCCTTGATAATTTATGTTAATGTCCAATTATTTCCCCTTAATTAGGTTAATTAGAGTTAATAATACGATAGATCCAAAAATGGCAACTAATAGGGATTGAATACCGAAAGTAAAATCAACTGGATTACCTGATATTAAGTTAACAATAAAGCCACCAATTAAAGCCCCGATTATACCAACAACAATATTACCGATAATACCAAGAGATTTATTTCTACCAGCAATCATGCTGGCAATCCAGCCTGCGAAACCACCAATTATAATCCATGCTAAAATCCCCACTCCAATACCTCCTCTATTTTAATTTATCCAATTCGTATGATAATTCATCAACCAAATCAGTTTGACAAATAATAATCATCTTGTCATCAGCCATTATCACTTTATCTACTGTAGGGTCTATTATCTTCCCGTCTCTGATGATTATAGCAACTAGTGAATCTTCAGGCATGTTATCGTTAAGCTCTCCTACTTTCATTCCAATAACCTTTAATCCATCCTTGACAACCTTTTCAACAACTGTAAAATTACCTCTGTCGATTTCCATCAAGGTTATCATATCCCCAACTGAAACTTCTTCTTGAACCAAACGAGCAATTAGCTCTGCCTGATTCAGGGCAATATCAACACCCATTTGAGGAGTATACAACCAGGCATTCTTAGGATTATTCACTCTAGCTACTACTCGACCAACTCCATATTCCATTCTAGCAAGAGTAGAAACTACTAAATTAGTCTCATCTTCTCCAGTTACCGCCGCAACAACATCAGCATCTTCAATACCTGCTAATTCTAAAACTTTAGGGTCTGAACCGTTGCCCATAACTATTCTGGCATTTGGTTGTTCAGACTTTACAAGATCAAATTTCTTGTTTCTATTTTCTATTATTGTAATATCATACTTTTCATTTTGTAGTAATGTGGCCAAGTATGATCCCACTTGTCCTCCACCAACAATTATAACTTTCATATGTTAACTCCTCCTTCCATCTACTATTCCAAGGAGGCTTTTCAGCTTACTATTGGAATTTACTTCAACACTTACATATACTTGGTCACCATATCTCATGATAGTTTCCTCGGTTGGTATGATTGTTTCGTTATTTCTTGTCAGTGCAATTACCTTTACTTCACCCTGAACATTTAATTCTCTAACTTTATGTCCCTCCAATATCATTGGCAGGTCGATTATTTTTATATCAACTCTTCCTTCACCAACGGAGTAAACAGTATGCAAGGTAGAGTAAGCAATGATATCAACAGCTCGCTTTATCCCCCATTCAATAGGAGAAACAACCTGAATACCTAATTTCTTGTAAATATCAGCTTTGTGATTATCAGTCAATCCAGCAACTACTTTAGGCACTTTAAATATTTCTCTACTCATTCTGGCTACAACAGCATTCGCTTCATCATTGGAGGTTAGGGCTGCAATTGCATCAGCTCTTTCTATTCCAGCTTCTATCAATATATCCCTATCAAACCCTATACCTTGTATGGCTTTACCTTTGAAGTTGTTGCCTAATCTGAAAAAGGAATTGCTGTCAGAGTCGATTACTGTTATATCATGACCTGCTAAGCTTAATTCCAGGGCTAGGCCACTTCCCATTCTGCCACATCCTACTATTATGATTTTCATCCTACTTACCTCCTTGCATTCTCTATAACCATATTGAATTTTTTCTTATCTCTTCCTCTTAAGATCATTTTCCTGATTTCATCAAGTATCAGAATTAGTGGTCCCCAAATTAATAGGAAGGCCCATTCTTTCAAACCTATTGGTGCTGTATTGAACATCTTGTTTAAAAATGGAATATACAACAACATAGCTAATAATACTAACTCTACTACAATACCGATAATTATTAAACGATTTGTAAAGAAACCTTTTTTAAAGATAGACATTCTGTCTGTTCTACTAGCAAATACATTGCCTACCTGTACCATTACAATGCCCCCAAAGGTCATAGCAGTTGCCATGGCATAGATGTTACCATCTTGGGCCATTGAACCACCAGTCCAACCATACATCCAGTAAAGGAAGAAGAATGATGCCATTGCCGCAAATGCTTCAATTGGTCCATACCATAAGAAAGCCTTAGTCATAAGTCCTTTATTTAATAATCTTTCATTCCTGGCCCTTGGTGGTTTAGACATAATACCAACTTCTGGATGTTCTGCTCCAAGACCCATTGCAGGAACCATATCTGTACCAAGGTCAATAGCCAATACTTGCATAATTGTTAGTGGTAATGGTATTGCACCCTTAGATAATAGATAGAATACCATAGGTACTGCTTCAGGAACATTACTTGTAAAGATATACATAGCAAACTTCCTGATATTATTATATACTGTTCTGCCTTCTTCTACAGCATTTACTATAGAGGCAAAGTTATCATCTGTTAAAATCATATCCGCTGCTTCTTTGGCAACATCAGTTCCAGTCATACCCATGGCTACACCTATGTCTGCTTTTTTAAGAGCTGGTGAGTCATTTACACCGTCACCTGTTACTGCTACTACTTCATCCATTTCCTGTAGGTTGGTAACAACTCTAAGCTTTTGTTCCGGTGCAACCCTGGCGAAGATAACTTCATCCTTAAGGGCAATTTTCAAATCTTCATCGCTGATATTTTCTAACTCTATACCAGTTATGATTCTTGGGCTATCACCTTCAACAATACCGATTTTTTTGGCAATACTTTCAGCAGTCAAGCCATAGTCACCAGTAATCATGATTATCCTTATTCCTGCGTGACGGCATTTAGCAACAGCCTCTGCCACTTCTACCCTAGGAGGGTCTACCATAGCCACTAGACCTAGAAAAATGAGGTCCTCTTCAATAAGTTCATGCGTATAGTCACTTAAACCTTTTGGTAAATTCAATTCCTTTGTTAATTTTCTGACAGCTACTCCAAGAACCCTTAATCCGTTTCTAGCGTATTGGTCATTGACTGCCATTATTTCTTTGAATTTCTCTTCGGTCATTAGTTGATCTTGACCGTCTATTCTAATCCATTTGGATATTTCCAGTACTTCTTTAGGAGCGCCTTTGGTGTAACTGATTCGTTCTCCTTTAACCTGATGAATGGTACTCATTCTTTTACGACTGGAGTCAAATGGAATCTCCCTTATTCTTGGTACATTGGTATTTTCCTTATCTAGATTTATACCATATTTTTCTGCCACTACTAAAAGACAGGCTTCAGTTGGATCACCAAGTACAACCCATTTCTTTATTTCTTCATTAGGAGGTAAAAGCCTGGCATTACTACATAAAGCAGCTGCTGATAATAGTTCTCTTAAATCCTTATTATCTTTTTCAACTTCCTTTTGGCCTTCTTGAATTGAACCTTCAGGGGCATAACCTACTCCAGTTACATCAAGATTGCGTCCATTAAAATATATATGGCTTACTGTCATCTCGTTTTGGGTCAAAGTTCCTGTCTTGTCTGTACAGATTACTGTAGTACAACCAAGTGTTTCAACAGCAGACAGTCGTTTGATCAAAGCATGTCTCTTGGCCATTCTTTGTACACCCATAGCCAGTGACAAGGTAACTGTAGGCAACAATCCCTCTGGCACGAAGGCCACAATCATTCCCATGGAAAATACTATTGCCAGCGGCAAGTCTGTTCCAACTAAAAAGATTGACATGATGAAGAATACTAAACCAATACTCATTGCCATAAAAGATACAGTTTTTGTTACCTTGCTCATTTCTTTTTGTAATGGGCTTTGCTCTTCTTTCATGTTCTGGGTGAGTCCTGCAATTTTACCAAACTCTGTTGTCATACCTGTAGCATAAACAACAGCTTTTCCTGTACCAGCTGAAACAGTTGTTCCAGCAAATATCATGTTCTTTTGTTCTGCTCTAGTTATATCATCATTATGTATTTCAATGTTTGATTTACGAATTGGATTAGATTCACCAGTCAAGGTTGACTGGTTGACTCTTAAGTCGTTGTCATCAACTAGCCTAGCATCAGCAGAAATCAGATCTCCTTCTGCTAGTATCATTACATCCCCTGGCACCAATTCTTCAGCAAGTATCTTATTGGCTTGCCCATCTCTGATTACATGGGCATAGGTTGGTAACAGTTTTTTTAGAGCCTCAGTTGCTTTACCGGCACGAAACTCCTGCCAGAAACTAAATCCACCATTAATGATGTTTACTGACCAAATAGCTATAGCTAGTTCCGGTAAATCTCCAAATATTGCAACTATACCTCCAACCCATAGTAAAATGGCCATCAGATGGGTAAAGTTTGCGAAAAGTTTGAATATTGCCGGTTTACCTTTTTTTTCAGCTATTGCGTTTGGTCCATATATTTCTTTCCTTTTTATTGCTTCTTCTGTAGTTAGACCTTGTACAGTAGTTCCTAAAGCCTGAAATACTCCACTGGCTGGGAGTTTTTCCAGATGCTTTAACGATTCTTCATTTTCCACTTATATCATCTCTTTTCTTTGTAATTGCATTTTAATATTACTCTCTTTATATAGAATGTCAATACGTTTATTTCATAAAAATGAATATATCCTATTGTAATTTATAGTATAATGATTATAAAAAATATAAAGAGGTGGAATATGGAAGAAAACATGATTACTCAATCAAAATCTGGTGGCAAGGTATTAGCAATATTGTCCATTGTATTTTCAGGAATACCTTTTGTTGGAATTTTACTTGGTATAATATCTTTACTAATAGAAAAGACTAAAACTTCTAGAACAATGGCTGCAATTGGTATTGCTCTTAATATTATTATACCTATTATCTTAACTATAGCTCTGGCAGTTGGCGGAGTATTTGCATACTATAACTATCAAAAGGATTGGAGTCGGCTGAATGATCAGTTTTATAGTGATATGGCTGAAAATGATCAAGAGAAAATAATTGAATTGATCCAGGACCATTATCTGCCAACAACACATGTGGAATACAAAGATGGTGTTTTGTTCATCAAACAATTTGACGAGGCTACCTCCGGTAATGAGATTATGGGAAATGTTCTAATTGGATTAAATGAAACCTATGATGATTTATTAAGTATCAAAGGTGTTGACAAATTAATAGTTGAGAGTGAACTTGTCAATGAAATGTATGTCTCCTTGGAATTGACTGATAAACAGGCAGATGGTTTAGATAGTGAACTAATAGATGATTTGATGTTTTTAGGTGACTATTACTCAGTTCTAGATCATTTTGATTTTTACACTGGAATATATTCCTACTAGAAAAACAAAGAGGCAACTAAGGTGAACTAGTAAAATAAAAGTAGAGATGAAAAAGAACCATTCATCTCTACTTTTTTGTTACAATAAAATTGATGAAAGGGAGTGATTCAATGGGAAGACCAAAAGGTGGCAAAAACAGAATCTGGACGAAGGATGAAAAA
>JBGSJN010000115.1:0-32556 GCA_041741995.1 Bacillota bacterium | reverse complement strand
TAAAAACTTAACATATCTACTAAATGAAAAATTAAAACCAGCACTGGGTTGTACTGAACCAATAGCTATAGCACTTGCTGGAGCTGTTGCAATGCATCACAGTCAGGGTAGTGAAATTAGTAGCATAGAAGTTAAGGCAAGTGGTAACATTATTAAGAATGCGATGGGTGTTATGCTACCTTCAGTTAATGAAGCAGGAATAGACCTGGCAGTAACCTTAGGTGTATTATCATCGAATAATCATAACATGAAGTTGGAAGTATTAAGTGGTGTTGATGAGAAAATGATAGAAAAAGCAAAAGTATTGATTTCTCAAGGAAGAATCAATATTAATCTTGCAGATACTGAAAAAAAGCTATACATAGAAGTTATATTAATCACGGATAAAGACAAAACAAGAGTTATTATAGAAGATAATCATACAAATATTACTTTAATTGAAGTTGATGACAAAGTTGTTTTAATTAATGAAGAATCTGAAAATGATGTAAGTGTTGGAAATGGAGACAAGGTTAATAGCGCCCAATTAACACTTGAGGATATATTTAATTTTATTGATGAGGTAGATATAAGGGAATTGAAGATAGTTGAAGAAAGTATTATCTTAAACAAAAATATATCAGATGAAGGTTTAAGAAATCATTATGGTTTAGAGGTGGCTAGAAATATAAGGGAAAATATAGAAAAGGGATTCTATCATGAAGATATACAAAAAGTAGCAAGCTATAAAACAGCAGCAGGTTCCGATGCTAGAATGGGCGGAGCAAAAATGGCAGTTATGAGTAACTCTGGTAGTGGAAATCAAGGTTTAGTAGCCACCCTACCTGTGGTAGCTGTAGGTGAAAAATTAAAAATTGATAGTGATGTTATTTTGAAGGGTGTTGCCTTAAGTAATCTGATAAGTATATTTATAAAGGAAAGATTTGGTGTGCTATCAGCATTTTGTGGTGCGGTGGTAGCAGGTATAGGCGCAAGTTGTGGCATAGTATATATAATGGGAGGCAATAGAGAAAATATTGAGATGGCAATAAATAACATGGTGGGTAATATCACAGGAATGATATGTGATGGAGCTAAACCAGGATGTGCATTGAAAGTTGCCCAAGTAGCAAGTACTGCTGTAGATTCTGCATTATTAAGCCTAGCTGGGAAAAGAGTAAGTGGTTTAGATGGGATAGTAACAGATAGTACTGTAAAAACATTAAATAATTTTACTAGACTATCAACTGAAGCTTCTACAATAATGGACAGAATTATACTTGACTCGATGTTAAACAAGTAAGTTAGGAAAAGAGGGAGATATGATGAAGAAAATTATATTACTATTAATAATAATATTCTTATCCTCTATATCTTTAATTGGATGCGGTGGAAAAAAAGAGGAAGTTAAGGAAGAAGAATCAATCGTTTTTGAAGAAGATGAATTCAAGATGAATATGTTGGATAGTTTTAATACAGAAGCTTCATTAGGATTCGAAGGCAGGTATATTATTGGATATATGTACTCGGAAGGATTTTCTACTGATGAAAACGGGACTTTAATTAATGGAAATCTACAATTAACCGGTAGAGCCTTAGATCCATCTGATATTGGTGATGAGTCAGTAGTTGACGGTAGAACATATATAAAGAATACTAGCTTAACAGGGAATTTGGATCTACTACTTCCAAGTGGTAATAGTATTATCGGATTTTATCAAAAGTACTTTATACCCTTGGAATATGATTCAAGTCTATACTCCTATGAAGCTGTGGATGCTGAAAATGGGAGGATTTTATTAGATGAAACAATAGTAAGTAATGAAACAATTAACGGGAGAAATGCTTTTGTTCATCAGTATACATATATAGAATTTGAAGGTAACAAAAGTGATGGTATCATCTTGAAGGGATCAATTAATAGAGTAACAATCAGAAGTTATATAAATATTTCTTCATATATGAATGAACTTCTTAGCTTTGACTTTGGAAATAAATTCATGTTTGCAGATCAGATTAATCAGACACTAGGAGATGATTTCACAGAAGGTATATTATCGATAGAAGAGTTCTTGGTTGAATTTAATTAAAAAAGGTGCAGTTCACATTGAACTGCACCTTTTTATTATTCTATAGGCTATCACCAAAATCCTTCTTGTATTTTGCAACTAGCTTATCTTGCCAGTCACCTTTTGCTTCAAGTTTACCAAAGAAGAAACGTAGTATCTTTGGCTCCTCTACAAATTCCAGCCCACCGATTAATTTTCTGTTTTCATATAACCATTTTAGACGATCTACAGCATAATCAATTTGAGACATTGTGAAGACTCTTCTTGGGAGGGCGAGTCTTAATAGCTCCATATTGGAATAATGATCACTACCATCAGGATTTCTTTCTTCTGAGATAGTTCCTCTTTCCATACCTCTGATGCCACCGGCTATATACATTGCTGAAGCTAGAGCACCAGCTGGATACTCACCTTGTGGAACGTGGTCTAAAAAGGCCATAGCATCCACGTGACATCCAAGTCCACCAGCTGGTGTTACAACTGGGACGCCTGCTTCTGTTAGTTTTTCAACCATATACTGTGTAAACAAAGGTCCTTGGCTAATCATGTCTTCATCCATAGTTTCTTCTAGACCGATTGCTAGTGCTTCAATTTCTCTAACGCTCATACCACCATAAGTTAAGAAACCTTCAAAAAGAGTAATTAATTCTCTCATTTTCATATATGCGTCTTTGCTATTGGTGATGATGCCGCCACCTCTAGCATGTCCTAATTTTCTTGCTGAGAAATATATGATATCACATAAATCGGATATCTCCTTGTTTATTTCTCTAATGCTTTTATCCTTGTATTCTTCTTCTCTAGTTTTAATGAAGTATAAATTATCTGCTAGTAGGGAAGAATCCATTACTAACATAATGCCATGTTTATCACAAACTTTTCTTACTTCTTTCATATTCTTCAATGAAACTGGTTGCCCACCAATTAGGTTAGTACCAGCTTCAAGTCTTACAAAAGCTATTTTTTCCGCACCATGCTTTTCAATCAAACCTTCTAATAATCCAATATCCATATTGCCTTTAAAAGGTTTATCGCTTTGTATATTTAAACCGTCACTAGTTATGATTTCTTCAACACTACCACCACGAAGTTGAATATGTGCTCTTGTTGTTGTGAAGTGATAGTTCATAGGAACTATTTGACCTTCAGAAACAAAAACTTGAGCCAGGATACTTTCGCAGGCTCTACCTTGGTGAGCAGGCAGGAAATATTCCTTGTGAAAAAGTTCTCTGATTTTATTTTCTAATTTAGTATATGTAGCAGATCCTGCATAACTGTCATCAGCTTCAAGCATAGAGGCAACTTGTTTATCGCTCATTGCATTAACACCACTATCAGTAAGCATATCAAGATAGACATCCTTGTTTAAAAGCAAGAAAGTATTGTTGCCTGCCTCTTTGATGTATTTTAATCTTTCATCCACTGGAGGGAGATTTAGTTTTTGTACTACTCTCACTTTGTGCATTTCCAATGGTACTGTTTTACCGTAAAAAAACTTTACATTAGCCATATGAACCACTCCTATTCATTTATTATTATTATTAATTTTTAGTAATCAAGTCGTGTATTTATAATTGTATAATTTATCCACGTATAATTCAATAATTGATGAACATTTTAGCTGGATTTTATCCTTATTATTAATGTATATTATTGATTTACCAACGATTTTTCAGCGATTTTCGAAATTTTTTATAAAAGGGTATTCATTTTAAATATTCTATGCTATAATGCGCGTATAAGGAATGTAATTTTTAATCAGTATCTCCATTATTAGAGAATCTAGATTTAAAAAACAAGTCCCAAATTTAATGGAGGTAAAGATGAGCGATAAAACATTAGTTTGTTCCGATTGCGGAGCTGAATTTGTTTTCACTGAAGGCGAACAAGAATTCTACGCTGAAAAAGGTTTTACAAACGAACCTAAAAGATGTCCTGAGTGCAGAAAACAAAAGAAACAACAAAGAAGATCAAATTACAACGATTAATTAAAAAAAGTGCCTTTGGCACTTTTTTTTTAATTTAAACGGATATTTACATATACAGGAACTAAGGATATATGCTATCATTATAGATATAAAAATTAATATTGTTTTTAGCAATGTACGGGAAAACAGTTAAAATCTGTTGCAGCCTCCGCTACTGTAAGCACTGATTAAGTTCTAACAAGTCACTGTCGTAAGATGGGAAGACAGAAACTTAAGTTTTAGGTGCAAGCCAGGAGACCGATTGTTAAATAAACATGGTTATATTTCGGAAGGAGGTATATTCCTATGGCAAAAGTGTATCATTTAAGGCTGTAGACCCTCTTTTCTTATGTTAAGAAAAGAGGATTTTTTAGTTTAAGGAGGAAAAGTAATGAAATTTAATAAAATATTTAAATTGTTTATTCTATCTGTAGGGTTAATTCTAATGTCAGGCTGTAATGCAAATTTATCTCTTGGGCTTGATTCAAACTACCCTATGACAATTAAGGATAACTCAGGAATGAGTGTAGTAATTGATAAAGAACCAGAAAGAATAGTATCACTATCACCAGTAACCACAGAAATTATTGCAGCAGTTGATGGTCTTGATAAATTAGTAGGGAGAACATCATATTGCGACTATCCAAATGAGGTAGAAAAAATTGCTGAAATCGGCGATTTAATAACAGTCAATATTGAAAAAATTATAGAATTAGAACCTGATTTAGTCATAGGCTCAGCATATCTGGACCAAGGTGTTAGAGATCAACTGGAAAGTGCAGATATTACAGTAGTTACTATCTATACAGAAGACAGCTTTGAAGGAGCCTATAAGGATATCGAGACAATCGGGAAAATCCTTAGTAAATCAAAAGAAGCAGAAAAAGTAATAACAGAAATGAAAAACAAAGTAGAAAATATCAAAGAAAAGGTTGCTAAGGCTAAGACTGCTCCTAGTGTATATTTTGTTGTAGGCTTTGGTGCTGGGGGAGAATTCACAGCAACAGGGGATACTTTTATTCATCAAATGATCGAATTAGCAGGTGGTAAGAATATTGCTTATGATGGTTTGCAATGGAGCTTTTCCCTGGAAAAAATTGTTGAAAGAAATCCTGAACTAGTTATTTATTCAAGTGTACTAGATAAAAATGAACTTAAGGTGACGAATGGATTTAAGGATTTAGATAGTGTTAAAAAAGGTGATATTTTTGCAATAGAAGCTAATCTTATAGAAAGAACCGGTCCAAGACTTGCTGAAGGGTTAGAGGAATTGGCGAAATTGATTCACCCGGAATTGTATTAGAAATTAATTAACATTTATTGAAGGATTTTAGGAAGTTTAAAAGGAGAAGTAATGGAAGAAAGCAGAAAAAAAGGTGAAAAATTATTAATATTTGGATTCTTGCTTCTGGCAGTGGCCTTAAGTGTCAGTGTATCACTTGGTGGTGCTGATATGTCTATTCCCGATTCTCTAAAAGCTCTGTTTCTTCTAGGTGATATTAGTCAGGAGAAAATAATTTGGGCAATTAGACTTCCTAGAATACTAACAGCGATGATTACAGGTGGAGGACTGGCCATGGTAGGAGCAGTTTTTCAAGGTTTGTTTAGAAATCCCATGGCTGACCCTTTCGTATTGGGAATTTCATCAGGTGCTGCCTTAGGGGCAACAATAGCAATTGTACTAGGTGTTAGCATCCCATTCATCGGGTTTACGGGCATTTCATTATTTGCCTTTGCAGGAGCACTTTTAACTATGATAACTATTTTTATGATAGCTAGAGCCAGAGGTAGTCTTGATAGTACTACCTTATTACTAAGTGGGATAGCCTTGAATTTCTTTGCTTCATCAATAATTTATTTATTTATGTTTATAAGATATGACAAAATGAAACAAATTTTAATGTGGACATTCGGAAGTTTTTCAACTTCAAGTTGGGAAAAATTAATAATGATTATTCCTGTAATAATACTTGGTATGATTGTTTTAAGGCTATTTGCAAGAGACCTAAATGGTATTATGACAGGAGAGACACAGGCAAAAAGTTTTGGTGTAGATGTAGACAGGGCAAGAATTGCTATAATTCTTACTAGTACCTTCATGATAGGTGTATTAGTAGCTACTAGTGGTATTATTGGTTTTGTTGGACTTATGATACCTCACTTACTTAGAATAGTAATCGGGGCAGACTTTAAAAAATTATTACCATTATCATTTCTATACGGCAGTCTATTTTTACTAGCCTGTGATACCTTGGCTAGGGTGATAGTTAAACCTGCAGAACTACCTATAGGTGCCATAACAGCCATATTTGGGGCACCATTCTTTATATTTCTACTAATAAGGAAGAAAAGAGATGAAAATCATGTCTAGTATATTAGAGATAAAAAATCTGACCATCGAATATAGTGGGATAAAAGCAATAGAAAATCTGAACATTGATTTTAAAAAGGGGAAATTCTATACAATACTTGGACCAAACGGGGCAGGTAAATCTACATTACTTAAGGCGATCTCCAAAAATATTGATAATATGAAAGGTAGTATTTTTATAGATACTATTAATATAAAGGATTTGAAAATAAAGAATCTTGCAAAAAAAGTATCTATGGTACCACAAGAAACTAGTATAGATTTTGATCTTATGGGTGAGGAAATAGTGTTGATGGGAAGAATACCTCATTTGAAAAGACTTGAAAAAGAGGGTAGTCATGACTTGAGTATAGTCAAGGAAGCTATGAAAAAAACAAATACGTTACATTTAAGAAATAGAAGTGTTACTAAGATGAGTGGAGGAGAAAAGCAGCGGGTTGTTGTGGCAAGGGCCTTGGCTCAGGAAGCCGGGATTATGCTTCTTGATGAACCTGTATCTCAGTTGGATCTTCATAATCAAATAGAAATAATGAATATCATCAGGGATTTGGTAGATAGAGAAGGTCTTACAGCAATTTGTGTGCTTCATGATATTAATCTGGCAGTCAATTATAGTGATGAAATATTAATTATGAAGTCTGGAGGTCTGATTTCAATGGGTAAACCAGAAGATATTATCAGGCAGGATACAATAGAAGATACCTATGGTATAAGGGTGAACATTATTGATAATCCTATTACCAAAAAACCATTTATCATACATGTAAATATTCAGGGGGAATTATGGATTATAAAGATGTAATAATGGGTATAAGAGAAAGCAACAAGGTTATTAAATCCACTGCAGTTACTTATATAGACTCCCTTCTAAAGCCACCTGGAAGTTTAGGGGTGTTAGAAGAAACAGCTATAAAACTGGCAGCTATTAGTGGATTGGTTAAAAACGATTATGAAAAAAAACTAATCTTGATATTTGCTAGTGATAATGGGGTGGTTAGAGAAGGTGTAGCTAGTGCTCCAAAAGAAATTACTGCAATTCAGGTTGGTAATTTCCTTAAAGGTGTAGGTGGAGTCAGTGTGTTGGCTAAATCTGCCGGAGCAGATATTAGAGTTATCGATGTTGGAGTTGATGCTCATTTGGATATAGATGGTCTCTATCATCACAAGATTCAAATGGGAACTAAAAATCTCACAGTAGAAGATGCCATGACTTTTGAAGAAGCAGAATTATCTATCCAAAAAGGAATAGATATGGTATACGAAGCACATAATTGTGGTTATCAAATGATTGGTACTGGTGAAATGGGAATAGGTAATAGCACGACAAGTAGCTTGTTATTGACTGCTTTAACAGACAAATCCTTAGAAATAACGGTTGGTATGGGTGCTGGCTTAAGTGATGATATGTTTCAACACAAGAAAAAAGTCATAAATGAAGCCTTGAAAAGATACGATGATAGAACCAAGGATCCTCTGAGATTACTAACAAGATATGGTGGCTTTGATATAGGTGCCTTGATTGGAGTTTATTTGGGCTGTGCATATTTACAAATTCCTGTAATCGTCGATGGTTTTATCGCCGGTGTAAGTGCTTTGATGGCTTTTAGAATAAATCCTATGGTTAAAGACTATATGTTACTTAGTCATAAATCCATGGAACCTGGTTTTAAAGTAGTTGAGGATATATTGGAAATGGAAGCACCACTGAATATGAAAATGAGACTTGGAGAAGGTACAGGTTGTACCTTGATGTTCAAGATTATAGATAGTGCCATGGCAATGGTTAATCATATGGGCCAATTAGGAGATCATAATATAGATCAAAGTATCCTAGTTGACATCAGAGAGGAGACTGATGTCAGATAGGTAAATTAATTTTAATAACTGGTGGAGCAAGAAGTGGTAAGAGTACTTTAGCAGAAAAAATGGCTCATGATATTGGTTTAAGGGTAACCTATATTGCTACCTCTTTGCCTATTGATGAAGAAATGGCGATGAGAATAAAAGTTCATAAAAGCAATCGACCTATTAATTGGGGCTTGATTGAAGCATATAGGGATTTTGAGTTTAGTAACATTAGTACTAAGGAGACTATATTATTAGATTGCATAACAATAATGGTAACAAATATTCTTTATGATGAAGTTAAGGATTGGGAAAGTTTTGATCAGATGAATAGTGAAAATATTAATATTGCAAGTGAGGTTGAAGCTGTAGTTCTACTTCAAGTTAAGAACTTAATTGATAAAATGAGAGTTAGAGAATGTAATAGTATCCTGGTAACCAATGAAATTGGACTAGGACTTGTTCCTGAAACATTTATTAATAGAGTTTTTAGGGATATTTTAGGTAGAGTAAATCAATATTTAGCAAATGAAGCAGATGAGGTACATTTTTGTATTTCAAGTATAGATATAAAGATTAAAGGTTGATTGTTTTAAAGAAGGAGAATCACATGAAGTGGTTATATAGTAAAGTAGAGAATATATTATTGGCTATTGGTTTTTTGACCAAGATACCAATACCGAAGAGAATAAATTATACCCCAGATAAGCTAGCAGAAGGTTTGTTTTTTTCACCGTTAGTAGGCTTATTGTTAGGAGCCTTGTTGGTATTGCTATATTATATTGCTAAGTGTGTCTTCCCAAACTATATTGTTGCCGCTATAATTCTGTTTTTTTATGTTTATATAACAGGAGGACTTCATATTGATGGACTTGGGGACTTAGGTGATGGACTATTTTCGGGAAGAAGAAATGATGCTTTTTATCAAGTGATGAAGGATAGTAGACTAGGAACAGGTGGTTTTTTAACTATCATATTTGTTCTTTTTTTTGACTACCTTTTATTCCTTGAGACTTTGAACTGGAAAGTATTGTTATTTATACCAGTAGCAGGGAGACTTGGGATGCTGGTTGGAGCTGTGATTGGGTCTTATCCTAAGAATTATGAGGGTAGTGGCAAGTTATTCATTGACGGGAGAAGTTTTAAAAATAGTTGGTTGATGTTATTAATGGTCCTTGCCTTTTCTTTTCTTTTGTTCAATTTGAAAGGTTTGTTGATTTTCTTTAGTTTGTTAGTGTTAGTTTTCATACTAGTAAGGATTTGGTCTAAAAGACTTGGAGGTATTACTGGTGATATGCTAGGTGCCTTGGTGGAATATGCTCAAGTAGTTTTTTTGTTTTCATTAATACTTTATCAAGTTGTTTAGTGTTAAGTATTAATATATAATTAATCTAGATACTGATGAAGGAGGAAATAAAATGGATGAGTTTAGTCTAAGTTTCCCTGGTGGGAAAAAAGTAGAGGTAATACACGGTAATCATAGACTTTTGACTGATCAACCACTAGATAATGGTGGTGAAGATGCTGCAATGTCACCTTTCGATTTGTTTCTAGCTTCCATTGTTACTTGTAGTGGGATTGTAGCACTTGGTTTCTTAAAGAAAAGGAATATAAGTACAGAGGACCTAAATGTAAGGATGATTCCTGAATATGATGAAAATGAGTATATGGTCAATAAACTTAGAATAGAAATAGATGTACCTGATGATTTTCCTGAAAAGTATCTTGGAGCATTAAGCAAGGCTCTTGAAACATGTACTGTTAAGAAACATTTAGTCAAACCACCAGAATTCGAAATAGTTATAAAATAAATTGTATTATAAAAAGCGCAGGCAATGTCTGCGCTTTTTAGTTGAAAATTAATAATAAAATGAGTAAATAGTAGATTACTTGATTAGAATAGTATATAATTAAAATAACCTACCTTACGGTCGGTAGGTTAGATGGAGGCAGACAAATGGAAACTAGAAACAATATTATTGAAATCACATTCAGATTGTTTGCAGAAAAGGGCACAGAGTTTTCAATATCTGAAGTGACCAAGGAAGTTGGAATAAAAAAAGCCTCTTTTTATGCACACTTTTCCAGCAAAGAAACTTTGCTTTATGAAATTATAGATCGAGAAATTAATAACTACTTTCTTGAAATCAAGGAAGGTAACAGGGATTTAAAAAATATATTTTTTTCAATCCTCGACTACTATCAAGGATCGGAAGTTAAATTATTTTTTTGGAAAAGATTATTACTATTTCCACCAAAGGTTTTTAAAGATACATTAGTAAAAAAAATTGCCGAATTATCCTTAAAAAGATATGAGATTATTAAAGATATTATCCGTGATTATATCGTAGATGGAAAATTGCCAAAACAAAATATCGATAAGTCGTCCATTGCGTTTCTTTCCTTGATTCATGGCCTCTTATCAAGCGTCATAATCTACAATTATAGGGATAGAAGAGACGAATATATTGAAATATGGCAAGATTTTTGGAAAGGTATAGGAGGAGAAGAATATGATGAGGCCTAAGTTATTTTCACTTTTAAAAAATAACAAACAAGAATTCACAAAAAAACAAATTACCCAAGATATAGTGTCCGGCATAATCGTTGCCATTATTGCATTGCCTTTGTCTATAGCTTTAGCTATAGCTTCAGGTGTTTCCCCGGAAAAAGGACTATTAACTGCAATAATAGGTGGCTTTATAATATCATTTTTAGGTGGTAGTAGAGTCCAAATAGGTGGTCCTACGGGAGCATTTGTCATTATAATATATGGAATTATTCAAAAATACGGTTTTGAAGGCTTAATGGTAGCAACTATTATGGCTGGCATAATTTTAATAATCTTTGGACTGGTAAAATTTGGCAGCGTTATAAAATTTATACCTTATTCAATAACTACTGGGTTTACTGCAGGTATTGCTATAGTTTTATTTTCAACCCAAATAAATGATTTTCTTGGGTTAGGGATGAAAGAAGTGCCCTCGGAGTTCTTCGAAAAGTGGGGAGCATATATTTCCAATATTAGTAGTTTTCAAATAGAAACGATAATAATAGGTATAGTTGCACTTTTGATTATTATATTAATACCAAAACTACATAAGAAAATCCCTGGTGCACTTGTAGCTCTTGTTGTTACTACTTTATTGGTACAGTTATTAAATCTGCCTGTAGAAACAATAGGTAGTAGATTCGGTGAAGTATCAGCTTCCATTCCGATGCCAAAAATACCTAATATAAGTTTTCAGATGATATCTGATCTGATTGTACCAGCTATTACAATAGCAATACTAGCAGGTATTGAATCACTTTTATCTGCAGTTGTTGCTGATGGGATGATTGGCAAGAAACACAATTCCAATATGGAATTAGTAGCCCAAGGAGTTGCAAATATAACAAGCGCTCTTTTTGGTGGTATTCCAGTTACAGGAGCAATTGCAAGAACTGCAGCTAATGTAAAAAATGGTGGAAGAACACCAATAGCCGGAATTGTTCACTCCTTATTTTTACTTCTGATAATGATGCTTTTGATGCCCTATGCCAAACTTATTCCAATGACAACATTGGCAGCTATTTTGATAGTAATCTCATATAACATGAGCGAATGGAGAGCCTTTAAAGATTTATTCAAATCTACTAAAAGTGATATATCTGTCCTATTGATTACTTTCTCCCTAACTGTCATTTTTGATCTTGTTCTAGCTATTGAAATCGGTATGATTCTCGCTATGTTCCTATTTATAAAGAAAAGTTCCGAAGCAACTAATATTAAAAAAGTAGACTATCTTTATGATTCTGCAGAAGATAGTAGTGACGGTAGAGATGGTGATGCCGGTGATGGATTGGCTGGTAGATTCCATGAAAACAAAAAAATTATGGTATATGAAATAAATGGCCCACTATTCTTTGGGGCAGCTCATACATTTATGGATCTTATGAATGAAATTGATATTGAGGCTAAAGTGTTAGTTATTAGAATGAAGAACGTTCTAGTTTTCGATGCTACAGCTTTAAATGTCTTGAAAAGAATAAAGGCTCAGTGTAAAAAGCATAAGATTAAACTGATATTTACAGAAGTTCAAGATGGCCCTATGAAACTTTTGTCGAAGTCTGGTTTTGTTGAATCAGTGGGACAGTGGTGTTTCTTTGCTACTTTAGAAGAAGGTTATGAGAAAGCGAAAAATTTATTGAATGAAAAGAAAGAATAAATATCTTATCTTTTTCTAGTATTTTAGAAATTACTATGCTACAATAATCTTGTATTATAAATACGCAAAATTAAATAATAGAGTTAATTAAATTCGTTGAACAAAGGTAAGTACTTATTGACAAACGACTATAGAGAGCTGAAGATGGTGGAAATTCGGTGTTAGTAGCAATTAGGAATGGATTTGTGAGAAGCTGGTGGAAAATGGCGACATAAGTATACCAAGCCGTTAGTCCCACGTTATAGGGACAGGGTATGTTAGTACCTGTTAAAGGAATTATGAAAATAATTTGAAATTGGGTGGCACCACGAGTCAATCGTCCCTAGGATGATTGACTCTTTTTGTTTTAGAAAGGATGTTTAAGATGAATGAAAGAAAATTTACCCCTAGTTTAACAGATGGTAGGAAATATCTGGAAAACTACCAATATTTACCAATTACAACCAAAATGCTTTATGATTCCAGCACACTTGTAAATGTATTCCTCTCTCTAAAGGGTGCTCACAAGAATGCGCTTCTACTAGAGAGTGTGGAAAATGGAGACAAATGGGGAAGATATTCATTTATAGCTTATGATCCTATTGAAAGTATCGAGGTTAGAGATTCAAGAATTTTTCATAAAGTTGATAAAGTCGTGAAGGAAATAACTGGTGTAAATCCCTTAGAATATATAAATAATCTGTTGTTGGTTAATAGTAGTCCTAAAATTGAAGGCTGTCCTAAACTATCAGGAGGTTACATCGGATATTTCAGTTATGATACTGTCAGATATGTAGAAAGTAAATTAATTAATATACCATTAGACGATTTACAGATACCTGACATACTCTTATTTAAGTGTACTGAAATCATAGCCTTTGATCATTTAACTCATGAATTAAGTGTAACTATAAACATTCCGACTGTTGGTGATTATGAAAAAAATTATGATATAGGAACAAGACGAGCAGATAAGATAATGGAGGAAATTACCAGATTCACTTATATGACAAGAAGCGAGAAAAACGTTGTAGAACCTATTGTTAGAAGTAACATCACAAAAGATGAATATATAAGAAATGTAGAAATTGCCAAAAATAGAATAGTTGAAGGTGATATATTTCAGGTAGTATTATCAAATAGATTTGAAGTTGAAAATCCACCTGAAGCCTTTAATATATATAGAATGCTTAGGTCAACTAATCCATCACCCTACATGTATTTTATACAAACAGAAGACTTCTCCATTGCCGGAGCTTCTCCTGAAATGTTAGTAAATGTAGAAGATGGAAAAATAACAACTAAACCTATTGCTGGCACTATAAGAAGAGGCAAGGATGTCTATGAAGATAAGCTTATGGAAAGCAAGCTCATAAATGATGAAAAAGAAAAAGCTGAGCATACAATGTTAGTAGATTTAGGGCGCAATGACATAGGTAAAGTCTCCAAGTTTGGAAGTGTTCAGGTTCCTCAATTGATGATTATTGAGAAATATTCCCAATTATTCCATATTACCAGTCAGGTTGAAGGTGAACTAAGGTCGGATATGACCATGATAGATGCCTTAAAGGCAGTACTACCTGCAGGTACCCTATCAGGTGCACCTAAAGTTAAAGCTATGGAAATAATCGATGAGCTAGAGAAAAACAAAAGATGCCTTTATGGTGGAACAATAGGCTATATATCCTTTGATGGAGTGATGGATACCTGTATAGCAATTAGAACAGTATTGATTAAAGACAATAAAGCCTACATACAAGCTGGGGCAGGTATAGTGCAAGATAGCATTCCAGAGAAGGAATACTTAGAATGTGAAACCAAGGCCAAAGCCATGATCAGGGCTATAGAGGAGGCGAGCAAACTATGATTTTAATAATAGATAATTATGATTCATTTACATATAATCTTTATCAATATATTGGAGAACTATATGGTGATGTAATGGTAAGAAGAAACGATGAAATTACTCTTGATGAAATTAAAGATTTAAAACCAGATGGAATCGTCATATCACCTGGACCAGGCAGACCAGCTGATAGTGGAATCAGCTTAAAAGTTATTAGAGAATTTTATAAAGATATTCCTATACTCGGAGTTTGTCTGGGGCACCAAGGAATGGGTGAAGTGTTTGGGGGAATTGTAACTTATGCTAAGGAAATAGTTCATGGTAAGCCAAGTATGATTCAAATAAATAACAAGAGTAAGTTATACAAGGGTTTCCCAGATAAGATAACTGTTGCCAGATATCATTCACTCGCGGTTGATAAGGAGTCCTTGCCAAATAACTTCTTGATAACCGGGCTAACTGAAGATGGGGAAATAATGTCCATGGAAGATACGAAGTATCCTCTTTATGGAGTTCAATATCATCCTGAATCAATACTTACAAAATATGGAAAGTTAATAATAAAAAACTTCATTACTGAAGTAATAGGTTTGAGACTAAGTACCTTGAAGAGTATTGAAATTAATATACCACAAAATGAAAAAAATCAATTGAAGGTATACATCAAGAAAGTTGTAGCAGGGTTAAGTCTTACTGAAGAAGAAGCTAGCGAAGCCATGGATATTATAATGAATAATTATTCAACAGATTCACAAATAGCATCTTTTATGACAGCGTTAAGTATAAAGGGTGAGACTATTGAAGAAATAACTGGTTTTGCTAAAACAATGAGAAAAAATGCTGCAGTTGTTGAAGGCTTAGATTCGGCTATTGATATAGTAGGTACAGGTGGAGATCTCCATCAAACATTCAATATATCTACAACCTCAGCTTTTATCGTTGCTGGTGCTGGAGCAAAGGTAGCCAAGCATGGTAACAGAAGTGTAAGCAGTAAAAGTGGAAGCGCAGATGTATTAGAACGCTTAGGTGTAAAAATAGATTTAAACCCTGATAGAATTAAAGAAATTGTTGATGAAGTTGGGGTAGCTTTTATGTTTGCTCCTGTATTTCATAAATCTATGAGATTTGCAGCAACACCAAGGCGTGAGGTCGGGTTAAGAAGTGTCTTTAATATACTTGGACCTTTAGCAAATCCGGCAGCAACCGACTATATATTAATGGGTGTCTATGACGAAGCCTTGGTTGAACCTCTTGGAAAAGTTCTATTAAATTTAGGTATTAAAGGTGGGATGGTAGTTCATGGTCTTGATGGACTTGATGAAGTATCGACTACGTCAGAAACATTGGTGTGTGAGATAAGGAATGGTAAAATAAGCAAATATATAATAAAAGGTGAAGACTACGGACTTGAACGTACAGAGATACCGAGTCTTGTTGGTGGTGATAGCCAAGAAAATAGTAGAATAACATTAGAAATATTAGGTGGTAAAAAAGGACCGAAGAGAGACATAGTTGTCTTTAATAGTGCCTGTGCTTTATACATTAGGGGCATTGCAAAAACAATTGATGAAGGTGTCAAGTTAGCAGAAGACTCTATAGATTCTGGTAAAGCCTTGAAGAAACTGCAAGAACTTATAAAAGCAAGTCAAAGGGGGGCATAAGGAAATGATGATATTAGATAAGATTGTTGAAAAGAGAAAAGAACAACTTATGAGAGAAAAATCAATTATCAGTTTAGAGGAAATCAAGTCCTCAATTGAAGCAAATAGGGATACAAGCAGAGATTTTCTTTTGGAGGGTATTTTAAAATCCAGAGACTTAGTACTTATTGCCGAAGTTAAAAAAGCTTCTCCTTCAAAAGGTCTTATAAAGGCCAATATGAATCCTGTTGAAACTGCTCTAAAATATCAAAGCGGTGGTGCAGGGGCTATATCAGTTCTGACTGAAGAAGAATATTTCATGGGTAGAAATAGTTATTTGAGTGATATTGGAGAGAAAGTCGGAATTCCAATTCTTAGGAAAGACTTTATAATTGATCCATATCAAATATATCATAGTAAATACTTAGGTGCATCCATCATTTTGTTGATTGTTGCCATTCTTGACAAGGATAAATTGAAAGAATATATGTCACTTGCTGATAGCCTGGGACTTGATGTGATTGTTGAAGTTCATACAGAAGAAGAACTCCTTCTAGCTATGGATATAGGTGCTAGAATTATTGGTATTAATAATAGAGATTTGAAGACTTTCGTGGTTGATTTAAAAACAACAAAGAGTCTTATGGATCTCATACCAAAAAATAAACTAGTAATTTCCGAAAGTGGAATAAAAACAGCTGAGGATGTTATGTATTTGAAGAACCTGGGAGTTAAGGGTATTCTTATAGGTGAAACTCTTATAAGAAGTGAAGATATAGGAAAAGCAATAAAGGAACTTGGATTATGAAACTGAAATTTTGTGGTTTTAAAGGTAGAGATGATATAGAAAAAGCACTCATTTGTATGCCGGACTATATTGGACTTGTTTTTGCTAATAGCAAGAGACAAGTATATAAGGAACAAGCTAAGGAAATAATTAAGGGACTAGACTACGGTGATGTAAAACTAGTAGGTGTTTTTATGGACCAAGAGCTAGATGAGGTTCTTGACATTGCTAAGTATGTTGGCTTGGATATTATTCAGCTTCATGGTAGTGAATCCTTTGAATATCTTTTGGAATTGAAATCAAAGTTTCATGGTGATATTTGGAAAGCCATTCCAGGAAGTGAAGAGTATCTTATGAATTACAATAAGATACCAGCAGATTTAATACTTATTGATAGTACCAAAGGTGGAGGAAGTGGTGAAGTTGCAGATTGGGAGTTGATTGCCAAGTATCAAGAAAACTTCAATAAACCATATCTTCTAGCAGGAGGATTGAAGCCTGGTAACCTTAAAACAGCTCTTCTCTTCCTTAAGCCAAGTGGCATAGATATAAGTAGCGGAATTGAGAAGGATGGTATTAAAAATTATGAATTAATGAATGAAATAAGTAGGATGGTAAAGAACAATGGATAAAAAATTTGGAGAGTTCGGTGGACAATATGTTCCTGAAACACTGATGGAAGCTTTGATTGAAATTGAAGAATCATTTGAAAAATATAGTAAAGATCCTATATTTATAAAAGAATTGATGGAACTTTATGACACAGTTGCCAACAGACCATCAAAACTTTACTATGCAAGTGAAATGACCAGAGATTTAGGTGGTGCCAAGATTTATCTCAAAAGAGAAGATCTAAATCATACTGGTTCTCACAAGATAAATAATGTATTGGGTCAAATGTTACTAGCAAAAAAGATAGGTAAGAAAAAAATTATCTGTGAAACAGGTGCAGGGCAACATGGTGTAGCTACAGCAACTATTGCAGCTCTATTTAAAATGGAATGTCACGTTTTTATGGGTAAGGAAGATGTAGAACGACAAGGCTTAAATGTTTTCAGAATGGAGTTACTAGGTGCTAAGGTAACTAGTGTCGATTCTGGAACTGGCACCTTAAAGGACGCTGTAAATGAAGCTTTTAGACAATGGACTAGAGATATTGAAGATACTTATTATCTTATGGGTTCAGTAGTTGGTCCTCATCCATATCCTATTATGGTAAGAGAGTTCCAAAAGATTATTGGAGAAGAAGTAAGAGAACAGATTTTAAGAGCTGAAGGTAGACTGCCAGACGCAATCGTAGCTTGTGTTGGAGGGGGAAGTAACGCAATTGGAATATTCCATGATTTTATTGAAGATAGTAATGTTAGATTAATTGGGATTGAGGCGGCAGGTGATGGAATTGATACTTTATTTCATGCTGCGACAATTTCTAAAGGTAGTAAAGGTATATTCCATGGGATGAAATCACTTTTTCTGCAAGATGACTATGGCAAGATAATGCCAGTTTATTCAATGTCTGCAGGACTTGATTACCCGGGAATAGGACCAGAACACGCGTATTTATCTAGTATTGGTAGAGCAGAGTATTATCCAGTTAACGATAAAGAAGCAGTTGAAGCCTTTGAATATCTATCTAAAATGGAGGGTATAATACCAGCAATAGAAAGTGCCCATGCAATTTACTACTCAATGAAACTTGCTAAGGAATTAGGAAAGGATAAGGTAATTGTAATAAACCTTTCTGGTAGAGGTGACAAGGATGTTTATCAAGTTGCCAGGTATAAAGGGGTGGAATTAGATGGACAATAGAATAGTTAGAAAATTCAAAGAATTAAAAGATACTAATCAAAAGGCGTTAATAACATTTTTAACTGCTGGAGATCCAGATTTAGATACCTCATTTAGGGTTGTTGAAGAAATGATTAATAACGGTATAGATATATTGGAAATCGGGATACCATTTTCTGATCCTTTAGCTGAGGGCCCAACTATAGAAAAGGCCAGTTATAGAGCATTAGCAAGCAATACAACTACTGATGATGTTTTTTCCTTGGTTAAAAGAATTAGGGAAAATTATGATTTGCCAATTATTTTAATGCTTTATGTTAATTTGATATATAAGTATGGAATTGAAAAATTTATGAAAAAATGTGGTGATGCAGGTGTAGATGGACTGATAATACCTGATATGCCATTTGAAGAAGTAGATGAAGTTAAAGGACTTGCTCATGAAAAGAATTTAGTGATTATAAATTTAGTTGCACCCACAACTAAGACTATAAGATTGAAAAAAATTGTCAAAGAAAGTGAAGGCTTCATCTATTGTGTTTCTTCACTGGGAGTTACAGGGGAAAGAAAAAAAATTACTACAAATCTTGGTGATTTCTATAATAGGTTAAGAAGTGAAACTGACCTACCTTTAGCACTAGGATTTGGATTATCAAGCAAGGAACAAATTGACGGACTTTTTGGAAACTGGGATGGTTATATAGTTGGAAGTGCAATTGTCAATATAATTGCACAATATGGAAAAGATGCACCAAAATTTGTTGGAGATTTTATAAAAAGCTTAAAGGACTAAGTGGGAAAACTTAGTCCTTTAATAATGATGCACTTCGACTAGAAAGATGAAAAAACTGATATAATTTGCTATAATGAGAGATAATTAAAGGAGCAAACGATGATTATTGGTAACAAGATATTAGATTTTGAGAAAAATGCTTATATAATGGGGATTTTAAATATAACACCTGATTCTTTCTCTGATGGGGGAGAATATTTAAATACAGAAAATGCACTTGAGAGAGCTAGAGAAATGGCAAGTGAGGGTGCAGCTATAATTGATATAGGTGGGGAATCAACACGTCCAGGTGCTAATTTTGTAGAAGCTGAAGAGGAATTAAAAAGAATATTAGACCCAATAAAGATATTATCAAATAATGTTGATTTACCAATATCTGTTGATACGTATAAAGGTATAGTAGCTGAAGCATCAATTAAAGCAGGTGCAAGTATGATAAATGATATTATGGGACTTCAAGGAGACAAAAGACTTGGAGAGGTAGTAGCATATTATCAAGTTCCTATTTGTGTTATGATGAACCGTAGAATGATGGAAACTACAGGTGATATAATGAAAGATTTAGATAAATTCATAATGGTTTCTTTAAATTTAGCAAAAGAATTTGGCATTAAAGAAGAAAAGATTATACTAGATCCAGGTATTGGATTTGGCATTTCGGCAAGTGAAAGTTTTAGACTGATTAATAATCTAGGATATCTCAAAAAATTCGGGAGACCTATATTACTAGGTGCTTCAAGAAAAAGAATAGTTTGGGAGACCTTGAAGGTAAAACCTAAAGAAGGTTTAGCTGGAACATTAGCGACAACAGCTATAGGCATCTTCAATGGAGCTGATATTATCAGAGTTCATGACGTTAAAGAAAATGTTAATTGTGCAAGGATTGCAAAGGAAATATTAAATAATAAGTAGAATATATAAGTGGAGGATTTAAATGAATGATTTATTAAGACTGAAAATTGACAGGGAAGTTAATGCGAAGGAATTTTTGTCATTTTTAGATTTTCATCAATTTCAATATAAAACGGAAGAAGAAGAGATACTCAATATAAAAACCATGGATAATGAAAAAAGCTTCTTAGTAATAATTGATGAGAATAAATTAGAGGAATTCAAGGTCCTGGTACTAGTGTATAAGGATCTTTTAGCTAATAAGACTCTTAGACATTTAAATATACCAATAGAAAATAGTTTGATTGATTATGAAAAGACCAGGAAAATCAACACAATAGAATTATTAGATGATAATAAACCAACTGGAGATGAAATATTTTCTAAAGCAAACAATGGTGAACTTATAACAGAAAAAGACATGGAGGATTCATTCTACGGACATAGGAAAAAGAAAAAAGATGTAAAACAAGAAGAGCAGTTACAAATAATATTAAACAAAGAAGATTTCCAAGAAGATATTCAAAAGATAGATAATGAACAAGTTGAAAGTAACAATGGAGTTATCAAGGATATTTTTAAGGTATTAGGTCTTTTGATTTTTACAGGCATTTTAATTTTAGTATTTATATTAATTAGATAAGGGGTTTATTATGGATAAATGGTTTGAAAAACATCAACAGTGGATTAATGATAAAGGTATAACATCACAGGACAAGTTATTGCTTGAAGCAATGTCCGAGGAAGAAATAAAGGATTATTTCTATCAGGATTTAGAATTTGGAACTGCAGGTATTAGAGGAATTAGAGGGCTTGGAACTGGTAGAATAAATAAGTATTTGATTCGAAAGGTTACCCAAGGTTATTGTGATTATTTAATTGAAAAAATTAGTGGTGCCAAAGAGATGGGTGTTGCAATTGCCTATGATACAAGACACATGTCGAAAGAATTCGCTTTTGAAGCAGCCAAGGTATTTTCCGGAAATGAAATAAAAGTGTATATGTATGACAGTATAAGGTCTACACCTGAACTGTCATTTGCTATAAGAGAGTTGAAAGCTGCAGGAGGCTTAGTGCTAACTGCTAGTCATAATCCACCTGAATACAATGGTTATAAGGTGTATAATCAACATGGGTGCCAACTATCTTCTGAAGAAACATCAGCAATGACTAATAAAATTAATAGACTTACTAGTTTTGCTGACCTTAAATTGGATGATAAACATAAAAATATGATATATCTAAAAAATGAACTTGAAGATATATATATCGCTAAGGTTAAGGACTTAAGTATTAATGAATTTAATAAAGAGCTAAAAATAGTGTATACTCCCTTATATGGAGTAGGGCTGAAACCTATAAAAAGAATTTTCGAAGAAGTAGGAGCTCAGTACTATTTAGTTGATGAACAGTGTCAGCCTAATGGGGATTTTCCGACTGCAACAAAACCAAATCCTGAAGAGAAGGACGCTTTGAAAAAAATAATTGAAGAAGGCTATAAGGTAAATGGCGACATTCTTCTAGCAACTGATCCTGATGCTGATAGACTTGGAGTAATGGTGCAAGATGATGATGAGTATGTATACTTAACCGGGAACCAGATAGGTGCTTTGTTGATAGACTATATACTAAGTAACAAGAAAAATCTTAAACATAAGTCATATATTATTACATCTATCGTTACATCTGATTTTGGAGCAAAAATTGCAGCCTCCTATGAAGTAGGAACTGTGCGGACATTTACAGGCTTCAAAAATCTTGGTAAAAAAATGGATGAGATTTTCGCAGATAATGGTAAAGTGCATTTTGTTTATGAAGAGAGTATTGGTTATCTTGCTGAGGACTTTATTAGAGATAAGGATGGAATAAGTGCAGCCTTTTTAATTGCTGAGTTAGCTGGTGTTCTAAAGAAAAAAGGCATGACTTTATTAGATAAATTAGAAGAGTTATACAAATTACATGGTTATTATCAAGAAAAACAAATATCCTATGTCATCCCTGGAATAAAGGGTATTGAAACAATCAAGGGTATAATGAAAGATCTAAGGGACAACGGACCTGGGTACTTTGGTGAAGGACTTGATTTAGTTACATTAAATGATTATTTAGAAATGACAATAGATGACGAAAATACAGATCTTTTATATTATAAATTCACTGATAGTAGTTGGGTAGGAGTAAGACCTTCAGGAACAGAGCCAAAGTTAAAACTTTATATAAATGTAATAGGAGAAAGCTTGGATAAAGCTACGGCCAAAATTGATAGTATAGAATCATGGTTTAAGAAAAGAGTAGAAAATTGGCTATAGATACCGTAGATATCAATGAAATATTTTCAGCCGGAATTGATGAAAAGAGTCTAGTAGAAGAATTGTTTGCAATTGCTAACAAGGGTGATTATATAGTTAAACATAGGTGTTATTTTTTATTAAAGGAACTGGGCTCTCAATATTCAGTTCCTTATATATTAAAGGCGCTTAAAGATAATAAATTGTTAGAAGAGGATATCCTAAGATTAATTGATATTACTACTAACTTAAGAATCGATACTCCAATATTATTGAAAAGATTCCTACTTTCAAAGAATCCATATTTAATTAGAGGGGAAATGATAGCTCTGGCAAAAAATGGATCAATAAAGTCACTGGCGTTATTATTGGGATTTGCAGTTTCAAATAAGGGCAGAATAATTAGACGTGAATTATTTTCTGAAGTATTTGGCTATATGATTTCAAAAAATATTGAATTTGGAAAATATATTGATGAGCAAAAGTGGAATAATAAGGAGATAAGGGGCTATTTAAGAGATATGGAACTAGTTGGGCCCAAATATAACAGGCTTAGTGTTTATCCTTCAAATGACTATTGGGCTCAAAAGGTTAGACTGCTAGGTTTGGAATATGGGAATTTTAAAAATATTGTTGAGAATCAATTGGTAATAAAATCAATCAAAAGACTTTAGATATCTTTTGATTTATGAGATAATAGGAACATAAAGTCATGCTTAATAGTTTGTTTCAAAAGAAGAATATTTGTTTCATCTGCAAATGTAGTGCTACATCATTTATATGTAGTCGTTGTAGTGACAATATGCTCTTCTACCAAAATTTAAGGGGGCGATGTAGTTTCAAGAACTGGGATTTGCATTTCACTGCACCTTATCACCAAGGCTATAAAAGGCTTATATGGGATTTAAAGTTTGGTAAGAACACAGGACTAGCAAAAGGCATGGCATATTTAATGTTAGAAGGTTATTTGAAAAGTATTAAAACATTGCCTGATTTGATTAGCTATGTACCAATGGGAAGCATTAAAGAAAAACAAAGAGGCTTCAATCAAAGCAAGATACTGGCTGAAGAAATAGGCAAGCTAATTAACAGAAAAACAGGAGATCTAATAAAAAGAAAGGATAATTTATCTCTTTATAGGAATAAAAAACTAGATAGAGAAAAACTAGTTAAAGATACTATGTGTGCTAAAAGTGGAGATATCACTAAAAGTATTTTAATAATTGATGATGTCTATACTACAGGTGCTACTACAAGGGAAACCATGAGAGCTTTAAGGTTAGAAGGTTTTAATAAGGCATCGTTTCTCATCTTTGCTAGACAAGAAAAGCAAGATAATTTGGAAAATTGGTTTTCATAGATAAATGGATTTTATGTGTTGAAATGCTGGAGTTATCCACAATATCAACATGAAAGAGTGTTCATAGCTGTGGAAACTGTGGATAAATATATTAAAGGGAGTGAGTTTTATGAGAGTAATTATTAGGGGAAAAGGTGTAGAAGTTACAGATGCTATGGAAAACTATGTTAAGGAAAAAGCTAAGAGTTTAATAGACAAATATTTTGGTGATTTTGATGATATAGAAATCCAAGGTCGAATGAAAGTTGAAAAATTAAAACACTTTGCAGAAATTACAATGCACTTTCATAGCTATATGTTAAGAGGTGAATCAGTAACAACTGATATGTATAGTTCTATTGATGAAGCAATAAAAAATATTGAGACACAATATAGAAAACATAAAGAGCGTCTATCAAGGAAAAATGGTAAAATACATGGCTTGAAAGAAACACATGAAGCAGTAGTTGAAAAGAATGAAGATGCATTAGAAATCATAAGAAGGAAAAGATTTATTTTAAAACCTATGAACGAGGAAGAGGCTATTATGCAAATGGAACTTTTGAATCATAATTTCTATGTATACTTAGATGATGATTCTAATAATATCCATGTAGCTTACAAGAGAAAAGAAGGACATTTTGGTGTTATAGAAACTGAAAAATAGTCTAATAATTTACTAGAGATGTCTCCTAAAAGGAGGCATCTCTTTTTTTGACTATATTTTAAAAATATTATATAATATGAGATACGTATAAATGCTTGTGGAGGTGTTGCTGTGTCTTATAGAAGATTAGAACAATTGATAGAAAATCTAGCTCAAGAGAATTATATAGACAATGAGTTATATAAGTTGTATAACGTCAAAAGAGGCCTGAGAGACGAACATGGTAAAGGAGTATTGGTTGGGTTAACCAAGATTTCAGAAGTTCACGGTTATCTTGTTGATGAAGGGGAAAAGATTCCTGATGAAGGTAAATTAATTTATAGAGGAATAAATCTAACTGATTTAGTTAGAGGTTTTCAACATGACGGTAGATATGGTTATGAAGAAACATCATATTTGTTGTTATTTGGAACACTCCCAAATCAAGAAGAACTTAACTGGTACAATGCTTACATGGCGGATAGAAGAGTATTGGTAAAAGGCTTTATAGAAGACTATATACTGAAAAATCCAAGTATTAATATTATGAATGCATTACAAAGATCTGTTTTGACCTTGTATGTATTTGACGAAAACCCGGATGTTGTAACATTGGGCAATGTTCTAATACAAAGTTTAGATTTAATTGCCAAGGCTCCAACCTTGATGGCTTATGCATATCAAAGCAAGAAACATTGTTATGATAAGGAAAACTTACACATATATGCACCTAAAAGTGAATATAGTACAGCAGAAAACATACTATATATGATAAGAGAAAATGGCTCCTTTACTAAAAAGGAAGCTGAAGTTCTAGATTTATCATTAGTTCTTCATGCAGATCATGGTGGTGGTAATAATTCATCATTTACCAACTATGTAATATCATCGAGTGGCACAGATACCTATTCAGCTATTGCTGCTGCAATTGGATCATTAAAGGGGCCTAAACATGGAGGAGCAAACCAAAAAGTATTAGAAATGATGGAATTCATTGCTAATGAAATTGGTGATAATCCAAGTGATGATGAAATTAAGGATATTTTAAGAAGAATTATTAAAAGAGAAGCTTTCGATAAAAGTGGATTAATATATGGAATGGGACATGCAGTTTATACTGCTTCAGATCCTAGAGCAACTTTGTTTAAGGAGAAAGCCTTGGAGCTTGCCGAAGAAAAAGGTGTAGTAGAAGCTTATGAATTATTTTCAAGGATAGAAGAATTGTCCAAGGAAGTATTTAAGGAAGTTAAAGGATCTAATTTTGTAATTTGTGCAAATGTAGATTTCTATTCTGGCTTGGTTTATACTATGTTGGATATTCCCCAAGAACTTTTTACACCTTTATTTGCTGTTGCAAGAATGGCAGGATGGTGCGCTCATAGACTTGAACAGATTGTTTCTGATAATAAGATAGTTAGACCTGCTTATAAAGGCATCAAAGCTCGTATAAAATATACTGACATGAAGGAAAGGTAGAATAAGATGATTGAACATATTAACGATAGTAATTTTGAAAGTAAAGTATTAAACTCCAAGGGAGTTTTAATGGTAGATTTTTGGGCTCCATGGTGCGGACCATGTAAAATGTTGGCACCTGTCCTTGAAGCAATTGACTTAGAGCTGGACGGAAAAGTGGAAATAAAAAAAATCAATACTGATGAAAATAGAGAAACTGCAGAAAAATTTGATATTATGAGTATTCCAACTATGATTGTTTTTAAAGATGGGAAACCAGTAGACACAATTATTGGTTTTGTTGGAAAAGAACAAATCAAAAATCGCATTTTAGCTGCTAAGTAATGAATAAAAATTGGGATGTTAGTGAAACCTTTTTAGGTTTTGCTGTATATTACCTTATATTCAGCCTAGTTGATATATTTGCATCAAAATTAAACATAAGCAAGGATAGTGTTTTTTTAATTAGCAGTATTGTGTCGGTGATAACTTTGTTTGCAATTCTATACTTGCAATTATCAAAAGGCACAGGATCGAAAAAGAAACTTGAAACTACTTCAAAGAATAATAGTAGAGATTTTCTTATTGGTGTTATTTCAGGTATTACTCTTGGTTCAATTGTTGTACTAAGTGTATCCAATAAAGATATGGGAATATTTTCATTACTGTCTATTAAATATTTGAGGACTATTTTATATCCTAGTGGGATAATTAATATGCTCCTCTTTTTTCTCGTATTTGTAATTGCAATTCCAATAGCCACAGAAATGTATTTTAGAGGATATATGTATCCTGCATTAGAAAAAAAATACAATTTAATTATAGCCGCACTTATTACAAGTGTTTTGTCCAGCATTTTTTTAAGTGGGTCAATATCCTTTCTTTTATTATTTATAGCTGGATTAGTTTTTGCCTTTCTTTATCAGAAGACTGAGGCGATTTTTTGTAGTATGATATCCCATATGACATTTAATTTGATTATAACTTTGTTAATCTTTATAAAAGGAGGCAATTGATGAAAAGATATTTAATTGTATCTCTTTCAACTGGAGGAGGACATGCAACAGCAGGAAATTCACTAGCTGAAAGATTGAAGGATAGGGGTAATGAAGTCTTGGTAATTGATCTTTTTAAAGGAATCAATGCTAAGGGTTTACATACTTTTATTTGTGAGGGGTATAATTTTATCGCTACTAAAGCTCCCCAGTTATATGAAACTATTTATAGAGCAGGAAACAAACCTATCATAGCTAAAGGGTCCTTTGATATAACCAGAAGATTGTCTCAGAAAAAAATCAAGGAGTTTATAAGTGTATTTGATCCGGATGTTATAATAGCTGTTCATCCAATTGTTACAGATATATTAGGTGGTATGAAACAAAGAGGATATCTTGATAAACAAAAAATTGTTTCAGTTATAACTGATTACTTGGCCCATTTTGTTTATGTACATAAACATAAGTATATTGATGCATATTTCGTCGGTAGTGATGTAACAAAAAGAGATCTTTTAAAAAGAGGAGTCAGCTCAGAAAAGATATACCCATTTGGAATACCTATAAAAAAAGAATTCTATACACCTGTAAATAGATTTAAAAACGGAAAATTCACTATACTTGTTATGGGGGGAAGCCTAGGTAGTAGAAATATGTCCAGTGTGCTTAATAGATTGATGAAGGTCAAGGATGACTTGAAGATAATTGTTGTTTGTGGCAAAGATAATGAACTGAAGACTAAGATGGACAAATTTATTGACCAAAAAAATGGGAAAGAAGTATCAGTGTACGGATATGTCACAGATGTCCAAAGGATGATGGATGAAGCAGATCTACTGATAAGTAAACCGGGAGGTGCTTCAGTAACTGAAGCCTTATTAAGAAGAATACCTATGATTATTCCTTATATGCTAGGTGGTCAGGAAAAGGAAAATAGAGATTATCTAATTGAAGAAAATGTGGCAATTTGGGTAAGTAATGTTAAAGATATTACTAACATTGTGACAAAATTAATAAATGAACCGGAGATACTAGCGAAGATGGGAGAAAATATGGAGCAAATAGCTGCTAATTTCTCTGTAGACAATGCCATTGACGTTTTGGTTGATTTGTAGCAGTGTGCTTTTTAAAGGAGGAAATAGAAAATGGATGAGACCCTATATTTACAAAAGCTGTTAGAGAGTCAGTTTTTAGATGTGCTTTTAAAACTTGTTATAATTTATGGTGTTAGTGTAATTTTTTCAGCTTTGGCGAAAAAATTTAAACAACCAGCAGTTTTAGGATATATTATTGGTGGAATATTATTAGGTTTATTTCTTGGTGCTAGGACCCAAATAACTTTTCTAAGTGATTTTTTAGGTGGTTTTACCATAGATGGTAAAACCAGAGTTATATATGAATTATCACAAATTGGAGTTATATTGCTCTTATTCATGGCAGGGTTGGGGACTAATTTTAAATTATTAAAAGAAAATATTGTAAAATCATCAATGGTTGCCGGGCTAGGTATACTTGCCACAATTAGTTTAATTATAGGAGTGTTTATGCTTGTAGAAGGCGATTTTAGAATTGCTTTGACGATGGCTGTAGTATTGACATCTACAAGTATAAGTATTACTGTAGGAACATTAAAAGAGATGGGTATGCTGCATAAACTGACAAGTGTAGTGATAACTGGAGCAGCAATTATTGATGATATAATAGGGCTAGTATTAATAACATTGTTAGGTATTTTTATGAACCCGAAATTTCATGGATTAGACTCAGAATTTTACTTTATTTTAATAAAGATTTTTGGCTTATTTATTTTTATTGGAGTTATAGGATTTATCGTTAATAAGTTAAATGAAAAAATAACTGGACATAGTTATTATATCAAGTATCATGATCAAATTTTAATGGCAGTGGTTGCATTCTGCTTCATTTTAGCTTATCTATCACAGTATTTGGGCGTTTCCTTAATAATTGGTGCCTACTTTGCTGGGCTGATGTTGTCTGTAACTAAATTAAAAGAAGCTATTGAAAAAAATCTGAATAGCTTGGCAGAATTATTCTTTGGACCGTTATTTTTTATGTCAATAGGACTCACCTTGGATTTAACTAATATTGGAGGTGCGATTTTAATAGGTGTTTTAATCGCTATAGTAGCATCATTTGGTAAAATCATAGGTTGTGGTGTTGGAGCTCATCTGTCAGGTTTTGATACAAGACTATCTACAAAGATTGGATTTGGAATGATACCGAGAGGGGAAGTTTCATATATTTCTGCAAGTTTAGCTGCAGGTATGGGCTTACTCAAAGAGAATCATTTGTCTATAGCTGTAATTGTTATTATATTAACATCTACAATTACTCCAACTTTATTAAAAAAAGTATATATACATAAATAAAATTACAAATAGTAAGGAAGATATATGACTACAGAAATATTAAATTCAACTTTTATTAGATTGATTTTTGAATTAATTATAATCTATTCATTTGGATTAGGATTAGCAATATTGGCTAGAAAAATCAAACAACCTGTATTTATTGTCTATATTGTAGGCGGTATAATTTTAGGTGTTCTAATTGGGCCCAGAACTAATTTTAAATTTCTTATTGATTTGATGGGTGGATTCACAGTTGATAGTAGAGACGGAGTATTAAGCCAACTCTCACAAATAGGGCTTATATTTCTTCTTTTTTTAACAGGACTAGAAACTCATACAGATGAGTTGAAAAGGTATGGTAAGCATTCAGTTTTAACTTCATTTGTAGGAGTTATTACACCATTCATTTTGGTGTTTTTCACCACCTTATTGATAGGTTTTGATTATAAGGTGGCAATAGTAACTGGTGCTGTTGTAGTGGCAACGAGTATTGGCGTTTCAAAGCAGAAATTTTGCAGTATTGGACAGGGAGAATGTGAGACAGCCTGTATTGTAAAAGGGGCTTCTATAGTAGATGATATAATTGGTGTAATTGTTATTAGCATATTAACAATTGTCATCCCAAATAATATCCTTGATCAAACACAATGGAAAACTGGCTTGCTAAAAGTGTTTGTTACTTTTTTAAGTATTTTAATAATAGGTTTTATAATAGTTAAACTAGATAAAAAAATAAAGTCGAGAAATTTCAGAGTGACCCATTACCATGAAATAATAATGGGTACTATAATATTTATCTTTGTACTTAGCTTCTTTGCTAATTTCTTTGGAGTTTCTGCTGTAATTGGGTCATACTTCGCAGGATTTATATTATCCCTTACTAGGCTTAAGGATACTGTTATTAAATTTATAGAGCCAATTACTGAAATATTTATTGCACCAGTATATTTTATCTCAAAAGGCTTGGCCTTAGATGTTTTTGATTTAAAAACTATTATTGTAATTGGTTTAATTATTGCTATAATGACTATATTGGGCAAAACATTAGGAGCTGGGTTAGGTGCGAAATTAACTGGTCTTGATAATAAAAATGCATTGAGAGTTGGTTTTGCAATGGTGCCGATTGGTGAGGTAGCCTATTTGTTGGCAAGTATTGCAAAAGATGCAGGAATATTAGGTTATGAGGAATTAGGTAGTATAGTTTTTGTAATTTTAATAACTTCCATAGCAGGACCAATACTTCTAAACAGTACTTATAAGGTGAAAAGTAAATAGATTGGAGTATTATTAATGAAATTTTATAGAAAAATTCAAGGTTCTGTTCTTGGTGGTGTTTGTATAGGAATAAGTGAAGAATTTAAAATTGATACTATGCTATTTAGATTAATAGCAATATTGGCATTGATAATATCAGGGGGCTTTGTTGGTATAATCTATATAGTTCTTTGGGCTGTTTTACCAGCTGTTGATAGTAATACCAATATTAAGGATGAAGTGATGGATAAGGTTAACAAGTATAGTTTCCTTAAGGATAAAGTGAAAAATCCAAATATTTTAGGCATCGTATTAGTAGTTGTTGGTTTATTAATATTGATAGATATGATTTTACCTATAGATTTAATAATGAAATTTTTAATACCTGCTGCTCTTGTTGGTGGTGGAATTTTCTTATTGATTGTAAATAATAAGAGGTAAATTTATAATCATTATAAATTTATAAAAATTACTATTGACATCATATACTATCTATAATATAATTCATATAGAGTTAATAATTACACAGGAGGAGATTTAATAATGAGTACAAAAGATAATTTAATGGCAGCATTTGCTGGAGAATCACAAGCAAACAGAAAGTATTTAGCTTTTGCTAAAAAAGCAGAAGCAGAAGGATATAAAGCAGCGGCTAGAATGTTTAGAGCAGCAGCTGAGGCAGAAACATTTCATGCTCATGCGCATTTAAATGCAGCTGATGGAGTAGGATCAACTGTAGATAATCTTAAAGCGGCAGTAAGTGGGGAAACTTTTGAATTTGAACAAATGTATCCACCATACTTAGAAGAAGCTAAAGCGGAAGGTCATGATAAGGCTATTCGTTCAATTACATTTGCAATGAAGGCTGAAGAAGTACATGCAAGACTATTTGATGAAGTTCTATCAAATCTAAGCAAAGAAGATGATAGTGTATATTACCTATGTCCATCTTGTGGATATGTAGAAAAAAATGGAACGCCTGAAGCTTGCCCAATCTGTAATGTTAAAGGAAGCTCATTTATCAAAATAGACTAATATTAATAAAAATTCATGTAGAAATATTAAAAGCAGTTAATCATCTGTGAAGTGCACCCCGAATGTTGGACAAAAAAACTAACATTTGGAGGTGCATTTTTATGTCAAAATATTCGTATGAAGAAAAATTAGAAGCAGTTATTAGAATTGTAGAAGGAGGCATGTCTCCCAAACAGAGCGCTAAAATACTAGGAACAAGTCATGAGCATGTCCGAAGATGGCTGATGCGTTATCAGAAATTTGGAACAGCAGGTCTAATGTTAAAAAATGGAAGTTATGATGGCGATTTCAAGCTTTCTGTTATAGAATATATGCATGCAAACCAATTATCAATTAGACAAGCTGCTGTAGATTTTGCTATACCAAGTAACCAAACTTTAGGTAGCTGGGAACGCATATACTATGAGGAAGGACCACTAGGTCTCTATAGAGATAACCGTGGAAGAAAATCTAAAATGATTTCTAAAAAACCAAAAAGGAAAAAACTTGAAAAGAAAATCGAAGAGGATTTGATTGCTGAAAATCAACGCCTTCGCATGGAAAATGATTACTTAAAAAAATTGCAAGCCTTAGTTCAGGAAAGAATATCCCGAGAGAATGGGAACAAGCCAAAGCGATAGATGAACTAAGGCATATTCATAAATTAGCAGGTTTGTTAAAGTTTTCAAGTATGCCTAGAAGTACTTTCTACTACAACATAAAAAGAATGAAAGAACCGGATAAATATCAAAAATTAAAAGAAACTATCAAACAAATATTTCAAGAAAACAAAGGTAGATATGGATACCGCAGAATTACCTTAGAACTAAGAAATCGTGGACATAGAGTGAACCATAAAACCGTACTAAAACTTATGAAACTCTGTGGTTTAAAATGTATGATTCGCAGGAAAAAATATCGATCCTACAAAGGTGAAGTTGGTAGAATCGCTCCAAATTTACTTAAAAGAAACTTCTATGCAGGAGTTCCTAATTGCAAATGGGTTACAGATGTTACAGAGTTTTCTGTG
>JBGSJN010000114.1:0-5062 GCA_041741995.1 Bacillota bacterium | reverse complement strand
AAAAACAGAGTTAACCAGACTAATATACTTCCTGGAAGTATACTAAAACTCAGTGCCAATAAAACCATCAATGAAGGAGCAACGAGGCTTCTTCTTAGATTGTCTAAAATCTTCCATTTTGATAATGTAGAAAGTGGATTTCTTATTTTTTCATTCTTAGCATTTATTACTTTTTTGAATAGAAATGGGAATAGTTGCCAATCTCCACGTGTCCAACGATATATTCTTGAAGCGGATCCGTTGTATTGTGAGGGATGAGAATCCATTAGTTTTAGATCTGATACTAAACCTGTACGTACATAGGATCCCTCAAGCAAATCATGACTTAGGACTGTATTTTCTGGAATAGTATTTTTAAGTACACTTTGGAATACTTTTAAGTCATATATGCCTTTTCCTGTATAACTGCCTTCTCCAAACAGATCCTGATAAACATCAGATATGGCATTTGCATAAGGATCTATTCCTCCTTGACCAGCAAAAATCCTTGAAAACAAAGTTTTATTGGAACTTTCTAGTTCTACTTGTATCCGTGGTTGCATAAGACCATATCCCTCTACAACCATGCCTCTATTTTTATCAATTACTGGACAATTTAAAGGATGAGCCATACTTCCTATCATTTTTTTGGCCATACTTATTGGTAGGATAGTGTCACTATCCAAAGTGATTATATATTTAACATTAGCTAAATGTTTCAGACTAGCTGAGAAGTAGCCAAAGCTAGTATCTTCGGCACCTAGTAGCATATCATTAAACTCTAAGAGAGCTCCTCTTTTTCTCTCCCAGCCGAACCATTTTGAATTTTCTTCATTAAAAAGACTTCTTCTATGGAAAAAGTAGAATTTATCGTCACTTCCCTTAGCATAAGTTTCATTTAATTTTTTTATGCCACTCATAGTTTTTTCTACTATCATTTTCCCGTTTTTTATATTCGTACTTTGGGAATCAGCATAGGCCCCAATTAGAACAAAGTACAAATTATCCTCACGGTTGGTGAGATAGTTACTTTCCATTCTAGCTAGTAGTTCTTCTACAGTACTTTCATCAGATAGCAATGTTGGTGTGGCTACTATGGTGCTCAGATTTTTTGGAATTCCAGCTTTTAATGCCATTTTAGGAAAGACTGTAGGCTTTATGGCTTTACATATTATCCAATTAACTGCTATAACTGCGATTTCACTAGAAGGGATGAACAATACTAAGCTAGCAATAATTGCTAAAATTAATTGGTTTGTAATGGTGGTCATGAATATGAATCTAATACCAATAGCAATTATTAGAAATGTTAAGGTAATAGTTGATGTGAAATATATAACTTCCGGTTTATTTAATACAAACTTTCCTAGTTTTTCAATAATTTCAATTTTCTTTTCTTGAGTTTTTTCTAGTTCTTCTAGCCCTTTCCCTAGTAAATAGTAACCAATATGCCAAGTTCTTCGCTCTACTGGATCGTTTCTTTTTTCTAGTGGTGTTTCTTCTAGTGCTTGATTAGACAAATCAAGTACTTTTTGGGCCAGGTAAAGTTCTGATACTCTAAATCTTGCAGCAAGTTCTTGAATTTTTGCGTGGTAATGATTCCTAGTATCTATATCCATGTCTTTATAAATATTAAGGGGATCTTGAACTAATATTTTTTCTATGTAGCTAGCATTTTCAAATAAATCCGCCCAGTCCATAGTTGTCATAAAATGCAGACTTGATATACAATTACCCATGGAAACTGTCTTAACAGATTGATAATTGTGTTCTTTATTTGTAATTTTTTCTGTGGTCGTGCCAAATTTCTTTAATACTTTATCCATTATCTGAAGAACATTTACATTACTTTTTCCTGATCTACGGATATTATATAGTAAATGTTCAATATATGAAGGGTTTATTTCTTCCATTTTATTAAGGTTATCTTTAAAGGTTATTAGAAATTGTTTGTGAACTTCTTCGTCATTTTCGAGCCATTGTTTATATGTGCGATCTGCTTTATACCAGTTGTTTTTTGTTTTTTTAATATCTTCGCTTAGAAATCTGATTTTTTCCAATAAAGCAAGCCTAATTACTAATGGCATAGCCCATATTTCTCTGTCAAAAAGAATGTTTTGTGTCTGGTAGGCAGTTAGAAATTCCAATATTACTTTATCGTCAATTTGTCCATCAGTATGGGATACTATTTCTACAGCTATTGCAAATATACGTGCTTGTCCTTTAAGATCTCCATTTTTTAAAACTGGTAGTTGCATAAAGTTTTTTTTGTTTAAGTCACGTCTTAGCCCTTTTACCTGTTCTTCAATTATGTAGAAATTATCTAGCAGCCATTCAGCTGCTGGAGGTATAGGTCTCTTTTTTTGTATATCTTCGTTTAGCTCTTTATAAACGGATATTATCATATCATAGTTGGCATTTAATTGTGTAATAGGCCAGGACTGATATTTAGGTTGTGATGTTATAGTGTGTTCTCTAGCTTTATTTTGGGCATGTTTTTCAAGTTCTTCTCCAGAGAGAAGAACGTCTTGCATATTCAATTTGTTGTTTGCTGTGGTTCTTTTAAGAAAAAACCACAGAATAAATAATATAATAAATATGAATAATATAAATATTCCTAAATTTGATAATATTGCGTTGATGCTATTCATGATATATTTCCTCCTAAATAATTTACTACCGGCATGTTCATATATCCATTAATTAACTCAATAAAAAACACAAAAACCTACCCTATGTAGGTTTTTAGATTCATAATCTTCAGGAAAACCCAAATTTTATTTTACTATTATATTCTTTTTCAATTATTAACTATAATATTTCCCGGGTTTTTCTTTTGATGTTATCTGAATCCAAACCATAATTAAGTATTATCTATTACCATTATATCATATACATTCTTTCGAATTGGTTTTAGTGTCACTATTTTATTGTTAAGTTTTAAATATTTGGTGACAATAAAAAGACGTTAATCATAATCAAATAATTAACGTCTTTTATATTTTTTATTATCTTACCACATCTTCAAGTAACCATTTCTGATTATCGCGATAATGTGCCGTCCATTGAATCACATTAACCCCTTGATCCGTGCCACCATTATAAACATCCAACAAGTAACCAGTACCATTCTCTTCAGCCAGTCTAGACATAAAGGAAACAGAACCATCAGTATTATCAATAATCTTCCATTGTTGATTAGTGCCTGCATGATAAGTCCACTGAATCACTCTATTACCTAGAGTTAAGCCTCTATTAAACACATCTAGTGAAAATGTAGGATTAAGAACAGAAGTTATCTTGTAATAACCATTACCTAATGATTCAAACTTCCATTGTTGGTTAGTTTGCCCATTTTCAGGCCATTGGATAATATTAACACCTTCTAATTGGCCTTGGTTAAATACATCCATAACTAAGTTACTATTCTTTGAACGAATAACATATGTCCCATTAAAGCTTTTTATCCATTTAGCATAAAGAGTAATATCATTTGCCGGCATCCTGTCCTTAGAAAAATCCCATTTTTGAGTAAGGGCTTCATCTTTAAACCATCCATCAAATAGAGAGTTAGCCTTAGTAGGAGCTGTTGGTTGTGTTAACAAGGAGTAAGCTTCAACTTGACCAGCTGCAACTGCACTTCCGCCATTAGAATCATATGTAACATTATGATTTACAAAAGAATCAAGATACCATTTCTGATTATCACCATAGTGTCCCGTCCATTGTATGACATTAACGCCTTGATCCTTACCTCCACCATAAACATCCAAGAGATAATTTGTAGGACCAATGCTATCATTACCTTCGACCGCCAATCTAGACATAAAGGAAATAGTCCCATCCGTGTTCTCTATCAACTTCCATTGTTGGTTTGTTCCACCATGATAAGTCCATTGAATAACCCTGTTGCCAAGCTCAGCTCCAGCATTATAGACATCTAAAGAATAAGTAGGATTAAGAACAGAAGTAATCTTATAATAACCATTATCTAATAGTTCAAATGTCCATTTTTGATTCGCTCCACCAGTAGCAGGCCATTGTATAATATTAGTGCCCTTATCTTTTCCTGAATTATAGACATCCATCAATAGATTGCTATTTTTTGAACGGATAGCATAAACGCCACTGTAATTAACTATCTTATTAATTGAATTATTTCCACTATTAGCTATATACAAATTACCTTGACTATCAAATTCAATATCTCTAATTGATTTCAGCTCTCCATAAGCCTCACCATCAGAGATTGTAATTACCTCACTCTCAGTGATTTTATGAATTCTATTTGATTCAGCAATGTATACATTACCATTAGAATCAAAAGCTGTATCATATACTGGAGCATCAAATTCCAATACTAATATATCCTCATCTACAGGTGGTATAACTGTAACACTCATAGAATCACTATCAGTAATACACATTGTTCCTTCATTATCAAAGGATATATCTTCAATCTTGACAAAATCACCATAAATCCCACCACTTTGAACAACTGTTATCACACCTTGTGGTGTGATCTTATTTATCTGCGTATTATTAGCTATGAACAGATTACCATTAGCATCAAATTCTAAGTTACTTGGTGAGGCTAGTGCTCCATATATACCATTATTTGCAATAACTGATAGGACACCACCTGGTGTAATTTTATTAATAGTATTTGAACCCAAGTTTGAAATATACATATTTCCCTGTGCATCAAATTCAATATCAGAAATATTATTAAAAGTACCATAAGCACCACCGCTGTTAACTACTGTTATTGAACCATCAGGTTCCACTTTAGTAATGCTTGTATTGAGATCATTGACTATATACATATTGCCTAAGCTATCGAATTCAATACTGCTAGGCTTATTCAGATAACCATAAATTCCATTGCTTGCTATTGTTTTACCATCAGCCTTTTGGTCAATAGTAAAAAACCCAATACCAGCAATCAATGTTACTGCTATTAATATTGAAGCAGTGTTCATCACTGATTTCCTTGATAAATTCATGTTCAACTCCTTGTCTGTTTCTTACTCAAATACTTTTTCTTTTTTTCTAAAAGTATTTCTCATATCCGGATCCAATA
>JBGSJN010000113.1:0-21852 GCA_041741995.1 Bacillota bacterium | reverse complement strand
TACTTTGAAAATGTTAAAATTGGTATAGTACATGGAAATGGAGCCTATTCTAGAGCTATTGATAATGCCAGAAAGGAGTTTATAGGAGAATCATTAAACTTAGTTTGTTATGGACATAGTCATATTGCTAATATCAATAATATTGGGGAGGTAGAATTTTTTAATCCAGGTTCTCTTACCAGCAGTAGAAATGGTATAAATACCTATGGGATCATTGAAATAAATGGTAGTAATATTAAATTAAAAATAGAAACCATTTTTTAATCAGGAAGATGCTTGGCATCTTCTTTTAAATTATTGTTAAAAAATGACTATTATAACTTAAAAATGATATAATTGGAATTAATAAAAGGAGGGGATAATTTGAGCAATCCGTTTGTTCACTTACACCTACACAGTGAATTCAGCTTATTAGATGGTGCTATAAAAATCAGCGAACTACCTAAGGCTATCAAAGAAAAGGGTATGGATGCCGTAGCCCTTACTGATCATGGTGCTATGTATGGTGTAATCGACTTTTATAAAGCTTGTAAAAAAGAAGGGGTCAAGCCGATAATTGGCTGTGAAGTCTATTTATCTAAAGACAGAAATAGAAAAGAAGTAGATGATGAAAGATATCATCTTATTTTACTTGCAGAAAACAAAGAAGGCTATCATAATCTAGTTAAAATTGTTTCTAGGGGATATACTGAAGGCTTCTACTATAAGCCTAGAATAGATAAGAAATTATTGAAGGAGTTTAGTGGGGGTATCATAGCAACAAGTGCATGTATAGCTGGTGAAGTTCCTACATTGATAAGAAGAGATAATTATCAAGGGGCTATAATGGCGGCAAAAGAATATGAAGAAATTTTTGGTAAAGGCAATTTTTTTATTGAAATACAAGATCACAAATTAGAAGAAGAAAAAATCTTAAATAGTCAATTAATAAGATTAAGCAGAGAATTAGATATTCCTTTGGTGGCTGCAAATGATTCTCATTATAGAAATAAGGAAGATGCCTTTAGTCATGAAGTGCTAATGTGTATACAAATGGCTAAGACTATTAAGGATGAACATAGAATGGAATTTCCTAATAGCGAGTTTTATATTAAATCACCAGAAGAAATGTGGGAATTGTTTAAAGATATTCCAACAGCGATAGAAAATACTATAAAAATTAAGGACAGATGTAATTTAGAATTTGATTTTGATGAAAACCACTTGCCATCATTTATAGTACCAGAAGGAGATACTTTAGATAGTTATCTAAAAGAACTTTGCTATGAGGGTGCCGCAAAAAAATATGGCAGTATTGAAGGTGCTGTTGAGGAAAGACTAGAGTATGAACTTGATGTAATTAGTAAAATGGGATATCCAGGATACTTTCTTATAGTATGGGACATGATAAAATATGCCAAGGAAAATGGCATTTATGTTGGCCCTGGTAGAGGTTCAGCAGCAGGGAGTATAGTTGCTTATTCACTGGATATAACAACTATTGATCCAATAAAATATGATTTACTCTTTGAAAGATTCTTAAATCCTGAAAGAATAAGTCTTCCGGATATAGATACAGATTTTTGTTATGTAAGACGTGGTGAAGTTATAAATTATCTTGTAGAGAAATATGGTCATGATAAGGTTGCGCAAATTGTAACCTTTGGTACTATGGCGGCAAGAGCAGCAATCAGAGATGTAGGTAGAGCCTTGGATATTCCTTTATCTGAAGTTGATAAAGTTGCCAAGATGATTCCTAATGAGTTAAAGATAACCTTGGAGTCGGCCATTGAAAAAAGTAAAGAATTAAGAGATGTATACAACACTAAGGATGATATTAAAAAGCTAATTGATATTGCTATGAAGTTGGAAGGTATGCCTAGACATTCTTCGACTCATGCTGCAGCAGTGGTTATATCACCAGGAGCCATTGATAATTTTCTACCGATAAAAATAGAGAGTGAAGGCAACCTTACAACCCAATATAATATGACAACAGTTGAAGAACTTGGTCTGTTGAAGATGGATCTCCTAGGTTTGAGGACATTAACAGTTATTGGAGATGCAGTCAAGAAGATAAAAGAAAATAGAGGGATTGACCTTGATATTGAAAATATACCACTTGATGATCAAAAGACCTTTGATTTATTAAGTTCAGGTAAGACAAGTGGCTTATTTCAGCTAGAATCAAAAGGTATGCAGAATATTATTAGAAATCTTAAACCTGATAGTATAGATGATATTATTGCCCTAGTTGCATTATATAGACCAGGACCAATTGGAAGTGGAATGATTGATGATTTTGTAAATAGAAAACATGGAAAAATAGAAGCATCATATCTTCATCCACTATTAGAACCAATTCTAAAGGATACCTATGGGGTTATACTTTATCAGGAACAAGTTATGCGTATTGCTAAGGAACTTGCAGGGTTTACCTTAGGAGAAGCTGATAATCTAAGAAAAGCCATGGGTAAAAAAATTGCTTCCATATTAGAAAAAAACAGACAACAATTCCTGGACGGTTGTAAGGTTAACAATATAAATGAAAAACTGGCTGAAGAGATTTTCACTCTTATTGAATATTTCGCTGGGTATGGATTTAATAAGTCACATAGCGCGGCTTATGGTATTTTAGCCTATCAAACAGCTTACTTGAAGGCAAATTATAGAGAAGAGTTTATGGCATCTTTATTATCTAGCGTAATAATGTCATTTGATAAAGTAAATCAATATATTGCCGATTGCAAAAAAATCGGCATTAAAGTGATGCCACCGGATGTAAATGAAAGTTTGGAAGACTTTAGTGTTAAAGGGAATACCATAAGATTTGGATTAAGTGCTATAAAAAATATTGGTTATAATTCTATTACATCAATTATTGAAGAGCGAAAGAATGGACCCTATACAGATATCGATGACTTTTGTTGTAGAGTAGATCTGAAGGCTACAGGAAAAAAAGTTATTGAAAGTCTTGTTTATAGCGGTGCTTTTTTAACTATGGGTTATCCCAGAAAAGGACTTTTAATGGCTATTGATTCAGCTTATGAGAGAGGGATAAATTATCAGAGCGACTTAAATAGTAACCAAGTGTCATTATTTGACTTAGTTGATTTTTCTATGGATAGCAGTGCAGGAACTTTAGTTGGAACTGAAGAGTTTCCTATAGAGGAAATATTATTAAAGGAAAAAGAAATACTTGGCTTCTATATTTCTGGACATCCACTTGAACAATTTGAAGAATTAAGCAGTATTGAAGGATTTGTAGATATTATAGATATTGATGAAGATTATGATGGTAAAAGAATTGTTGTTAGAGGTGTAATAGAAAACTTTAAAGAAAGAAAGACGAAAAATAATGATATGATGGCTACTTTTAATGTAGAAGATGAAATTGGTAGTCTTGAAGTAGTAGCTTTTCCACGAGTTTTCTCAGAAGCCTACAGTTTGATGATGAGAGGTAAGGTAGTACTAGTAGCTGGACGTATGCAACTTACAGAAAGAGATACCAAGATTCTAGCAGAAAAAATTGTAGAACCAAAGAATTGGAATCAGGTGAAGGAGTATCTAAAGAAACCATTGGTTGAAAGTAAAAAAAATGTTAATAATAAAGTTGAGAATGGTATTAACAGGAAAAGTGTTGAAATTATAATTACTAAGGAAATGAATAGTCGAGATAATTTAATTAGACTTAGAGAGTATATAGAAAATAATAAAGGTGATTTTCTAGTCAAGTTATTTATTGATGAAAAATTATATGAACTTGGAGAAAAATTCTTACTAAATAATAGTAATGAGGTTATCGAATATTTAAGAAAATATGGTGAGGTGGTATTTAAATGAAAATAGGTATTTATCCAGGTACGTTCGATCCTGTAACAAATGGACATCTTGATATTTTAACAAGAGCAAGTAAACTTTTCGATAAAATAATTGTTGGAGTAGCTGTAGATTCAGATAAAGATACATTGTTCACAATAGATGAACGTGTTAGTTTTATAAAGGATGCTGTATCTGAGTTACCTAATATTGAAGTTGAGTCTTTCAGTGGTTTACTGATGCATTTTACTGAGAATAAAGGAGCAAAGGTAATTATCAGAGGTTTAAGAGCTGTTTCTGATTTTGAGTATGAGTTTCAATTAGCCTTAATGAATAAAAATCTCAACGATTCAGTTGAGACTTTATTTTTAACTACTTCTAGTGAATATGCATTTTTAAGTTCAACTATTATTAAAAGTGTAGTAAAGCTCGATGGTGAAATCAAAGGGCTTGTTCCCAGAAAAGTTGAGTTGGCACTTAAGGCAATATACAAGTAAGGAGAAATAAATGAGAAGAACAAAAATAATATGCACATTGGGTCCAGCAGTAGATGAAAAAAACTTATTTCTAGAATTAGCAAAAACAGGCTTTGATGTAGCAAGGTTAAATTTTTCCCATGGATCTTTTGAAGAACATAAAAAAAGAATAGATATGATTAAAGAATTCAATCATAAAAATAGTGATAATATTGCAATATTGCTAGATACTAAGGGTCCTGAAATCAGAACTGGTATTGCTGATAGCAAGGTTGATCTTGAAAAGAATCAATTAATAGTTTTAACGACTAAGGAAGTCAAGACAACTAAGGAGTCAATAAGTATATCATATAAGCATTTACCCGAAGAAGTAAAAACTGGTGATGAGATTTTACTTGATGATGGCTTAATTGCATTGGAAGTTCTTAGTATTAAAAATGACGAAATAACATGCAAGATTTTAAATAGTGGTACATTAGGAAGTAAAAAAGGCGTAAATTTACCAAAGGTAGACGTAAAATTACCAAGTATTAGCGAAAAGGATAAGCAAGATATATTATTCGGATTAAAAGAAAAAGTTGATTTTATTGCTTTATCTTTTGTTAGAAGACCTGAGGATATATTGGAAGTAAGAAAATTGATAGGAATATCAAATGAGGATGTTCAAATCATTGCTAAGATTGAATGCGAACTTGCCGTGAAAAATATTGATGGCATATTAGAAGTAGCTGATGGGGTTATGATAGCAAGAGGTGATTTAGGTGTAGAAATACCAATAAAGGAACTACCGGCAATACAAAAAAGTATTATACAAAAAGCTAGAATTATAGGTAAGCCGGTAATTGTTGCTACTCAAATGTTAGATTCAATGATACGTAATCCAAGACCTACACGAGCAGAGGTTAGTGATATAGCTAATAGTATTTTAGATGGAACTGATGCTATTATGTTATCTGGTGAAACAGCTTCAGGTTTGTTTCCAGTTGAAAGCTTGAGGACTATGGATGAAATTGCTTGTGAAATAGAAAAAGATTTACATATACTAGAACCGATGCATTTTAAAAAATTAAAAAAGTCAGAAAGCATAGTCGATTTAATAGCTTATAGCACAGTTGACATAGGGCGAAAAATAGATGCTAAATGCCTCGTAGTGCCTACTTCAAGTGGAGGAACAGCTAGAAGAGTAGCTAGACATAGACCGAATTCCCCAATTATTGCCTTAGTGGGTAAAGAACATCTTACAAAGCATTTAAAACTTGTTTGGGGAGTAGAAACAATATCTATGATTGAAGATTTTGAGGGAACTGATCATCTAATATCAAGAGGAGAGGAGGAGTTATTAAAACTAGGTAAATTTGAAAAAGGCGATGTAGTAATAATTACAGCAGGCATTCCACTAAATCAAGCAGGTACAACAAATATGATAAAAGTACATTTTTTAGGGGGATAGGGGGGAAAGGATGCATGAGGTTATTGGAAATTTAAACCGCATCAATATTGATAAAAATGAATGGTTCACGAAAAAAGAAGTAGCAAGAGCCATGGAAAAGAATTTCATTCCATTATGTAAGTTGGAAGAACTATATGATTACACAAAAGGAAATCCGTTCTTAATACAAGTCTATTTTGATAATTACAATGGTAAAGATAATGCTATGTTATTGTTAAAAAAGAAGTTAATATTAATATATGAAGTTGAATGCGAATTCAATTCAATAAATGAATTCAATTTAATAGCTACATGTTGTAACTTGAATAAAATATCATTCTCTTTATTTGCTAATCTTGCCTATCACTACAGACTATCAAGTTATCAATTGAATAAGTTTATTAAAGAAAAGTCTATGTTTTATGAAGACAATGGATTCTACATCTTTTATCCATTCTTTTTAGAATACCTTAAAAAGAATGTTGAACAGAGTATTTCTGATGAGACTAAGGGAAAACTTAGATCAATATTAGTTAGCAATCTTATATTAGAGAGTAATTTCTTGCTTGAATATTATAAATTTGCAAAAACAAGAATTGAAAAAATGGCTATGGAAAAAAGAATTATAGATACTATAAAAAAATCAAGCTATCGCTACTATGAAAATGAACTTAAGACTTTTGACTATAATCAATTTGAGAATCAGGGTTTAAAGTTATTAGTAATGATGATTTCAGAAACTAATTTAAAAACTAATTCAATAAATTATTTTCTAGAAGAGCTTAGAAATGATTCTTTATATGATATTTTGTTAAAAGAGAGCACTGTATATTTAGCGAAAAAATTAAAAATGAGTGATTTCAAATACACAGAAGATAGTGATGAGGGTATATACTTTAAACTATTAATCCATTGGGTAAAAGGTGATAAGTCTAATTTAAATATGTCTGACAAGTTTTATGAAAAGTATGGTTTCTTTAATGTACCTGATCATTTGATATATCAACTTGATGAAGGTGAATTGCTTAGGGAAAGTGATAATAGACTTAGTTCTTTTTTATGCAGAATATCTGTTCTATATAAATATTATTTAAGAGGTGAAATTCAAAAAAGCTCTAAATTATTCCACTATATTATTAAGTGGTATAAAAATTATCTTTTAAAGGATTACCCAGGTAGTTACTATTTCATTTTATCATGGCATTATTTTAATAAAAAATCTTTAGGTAAATCATTGTGGTACATAAAAGAAGGTTTGAAAAAAATCAATTTTGAATTCAATAAAATATTCGTATTAAAGTACTATAATCTTTATTTAAGAATTTTATTTGAGCAAAAGGATATTGCCTCTATGTTAAAACTTTTGTCTGATTGCAAGGAAGTATTTGGCAAAGAAAAGCCCTTTCAGATTTTTATGGAGTATTTAAGAGGTTGTATACGTTTGTTAGAGGGACAAGAACTCGATGGTTGCCTAGATGAACCTATTCTTTATTCGATGAATATTGGAGATGAAATTTCTGCGGTACAGTATCTAAGTTATTCACTTAGTGATAAGGATAGGGAAAATAATAGTATACTGAAAGTACAAGAGAGTCTATTAACTAGTGAGCAACTAGCAATTTATCACAATACTTCATTGTTTGATTCTTTTAAGAAAGTTGATTTAGAAATAAATTTTTTTGGTCCTTTTGTATTTAAAATAAATAATATCGATTATGCAAATGAATTTCTAAATAGAAAAAAACTTAGAAAAATAATGAACTATTTAGTATTTAATAGTCCGAATCTGGTGAGTAGAGAGGAGATGAAAAGAGTCTTTTGGGAGAAGGACAAAGCTTTTGATATCGATGCAAACCTAAGAGTGACTATATGTAATATTAGAAAGATCCTGGATAAGATTGGTTATTCAGATATGATAGTGTGTGAACAAGCAAGAATATATATCAACAGTCGTTATTTAGTTAACAATGATTTTAAAAAGTATGTAGCGCTATATAAAAAAGCGAAATTATTTTTTAAGAATAAAGAAATATATCAAGCAGAGACATACTTGAAAAGAATAGTTTCCTTAAATATTGATGTTGTGTTTAAAGATTTAAGTTGGGATTATTTAGAAAACAAAGTGAGGAATCAAGTTCAATTGATTATCTGTAATTCTTTGGAGATGTTACTTTCTATATCAAAAAGCAATAATAATTGGCCGAAAGCTGAAGATTATGCTAGGAGATTAAATAAAATAAATGGTAAACACATAAATGAATTAATTTACTTATTGCAAAAGAATGGACGAATTGAAGAAGCGGATGATTTAATTCGAAATAAGTCGAAACAAGATAAAACTTTAACAAATATCTTTTTCCCTGAATAAGTTGATGTTAGGTTCATTGTATTATATAATCAGTGTATGAATTATTATAATTGATACAGTGAAGTAAATTTACAAAAGGGACAAGGTGACTATCATCAAAGGGATAATAAGATATTTAGATCACATAAAAGAAATGGATCCAGCAGCAAGATCTTATTTAGAAATAGTGTTGTTATATCCTTGTGTTCATATAATGTGGAATCATAGAATTGCAAATTTCCTATTTAAACATAACTTCATTTTTCTTGCTAGCTATCTAGCATTAAGGGGAAGAAGAAAATGGGGTATTGAAATTCATCCTGGAGCTACTATTGGAAGAAACTTTTTTATTGATCACGGTATGGGAGTAGTTATAGGGGAAACAACTATTATAGGAGATAATGTTACTATATACCAAGGGGTAACACTAGGTGGCACAGGGAAGGAAACTGGCAAGAGACACCCTACAATAGAAGATAATGTTATCATAGGTGCTGGGGCAAAAGTGCTAGGACCAATAGTAATATCTAAAGCTAGTAAAATTGGTGCTGGTGCTATAGTTATCAAGGATACAGCGGAAAATTCTACAACTGTAGGTCTAGCAGCGCATACTATAAAAATTGGAAACAAAACATTTAGCAGACAGATCATTGTCAAGGATGCAGAAAACAAATAGTTTGAGTTTATGAAAATAGTAAATAACAAGTATTTTTGTTATAAAACAATAACGAAAAAATGACTAAATGTGTATATGATTGTTAAACTTGGTACAAAAAGCAAAAGTTAATATATTAATGGGTTAGTTATGCTAGCCCATTTGTTTTTTTGTTTAACATTTATTGATATTTGGCTTTAAAATAATTTTATAAATGTTATAATGGTAGTATACAATAAATTCAAGGAGGTATAAGAAAAATTATGTCTTTTGAAAAAAAAATTAGTGAGTTAGGAATTACCATCCCAACACCTGCGAAACCTGCGGCAGCATATGAACCAGGAGTGTTAGTGGATGGGATTATTTATGTTTCAGGGCAGTTGCCTATGGTTGAAGGTGTACTTCAATACAAAGGTGTAGTTGGTGTTGATGTAACTGAAGAAGATGCATATAAAGCAGCTAAAATTTGTGCCTTGAATGCTTTGGGCGTAGTTAAGAGTATAGCCGGGAGTTTAGATAATATTGAACGAATAATTCAAGTACAAGGTTTTGTGAATTCAAAAAATGAATTTACAGCTCAACCAAAAGTCATCAATGGAGCTTCAGATATACTTGGAGAGATTTTTGGTGATGCTGGCAGACATGCCAGATTTGCAATCGGTAATAGCGGTCTACCACTTGGGGCTTCAGTCGAAGTTGGTATGATTGTTAAAATAAAAAATAATTAAGATTACTTAAAGGAGGAATTACTATTATGTCAATGCACACTCGTTTGTTCATTCCAGGACCTGTAGATGTAGCACCAGATGTACTACAAAAAATGGCTACTCCACAGATTGGACACAGAACCAAAGAAGCTAGTGTAGTTCAAAAAAGCATTCACGATAAAATGCAAAAAGTTCTTTACACTGAAAACACAATAATGTTATCAACTTCATCAGGAAGTGGATTCATGGAGGGATCTATACGTTCTTGCACTAGAAAAAGAGCAGCAGTTTTCTCAATTGGCGCTTTTGGTGATAGATGGTATAAAATGGCTGTTACTAATAATGTTCCAGCTGATAAATTTTCTCCAGAACCAGGTCAGCCAACTTTACCAGCTGATGTTGAAAAAGCTTTGGCCACAGGTTTATATGATGTAGTAACAGTAACACACAACGAAACTTCAGTTGGTATACAAAATCCAGTTGAAGAAATCGGTGAAGTTATTAAAGCATATAATGCTGATAAAGCTGAAGAAGATAAAGTTCTTTATTTAGTTGATGCTGTAAGTTCGGCTGCAGGTGCTAAAATTGAAGTGGATGCAATAGGTATTGACTGTTTGATTACTTCTACTCAAAAGGCTCTTGGATTACCAGCTGGTTTAGCTATATGTTCTTTCTCACAAAGAGCTTATAACGCTGCTAAACAAGTTCAATTTAGAGGTTTATACTTCGATATGGTGGAAATTTTTGATACGATTCAAAAGAAAAACCATCAATATCCTTCAACACCTTCATTGGCACATATGTTTGCCTTAGACTATCAATTAGATAGAATTATGCTTGAAGGTATTGAAAATCGTTTTGCTAGACATACAGAAATGGCACAATATGTTAGAGCTTGGGCTAGAAAACATTTTGGTACTCTAGTTAAAGATGATAAGTATGCATCCAACACTTTAACAACTATTCTTAAACCTGAAGGATTTGATATCAAAGAATTAAATAGAAGGTTAGCGATGAGAGGATATACTGTATCTGATGGATATGGTGTAATGAAAGATAAAACTTTCAGAATAGCTCACATGGCTGATGCTACTATCTCTGATATCAGAGGAGTTTTATTTGAAATTGAAGATATTCTTGGTTTGAAATAGTTAATTTTATAAATATTTAATTTAACATAAATAGAACCAGAATTTATTTTCTGGTTCTATTAAATAATTTTAGGAGGTATTACTATGATTAAAGTATTAGCTAATGATGGAATAGAAAAAAGTGCACAAGAGGCATTAGTTGCAGCTGGTTTTGATGTTGACACTAATCACTATGATGGAGCAGAGCTTATTTCAAAATTGAAGGAAACCGATGCAATCGTTATTCGTTCAGCAACAAAGCTTACTTCAGACATATTCGAAGGTATTGCTGGAGGTAAATTAAAGCTCGCTATAAGAGCCGGTGTAGGTATTGATAACATTGATGTACCTGCAGGAGAAAAAGCCGGAGTGAAAGTAACTAATACGCCTGCTGCTAGCAGTGATTCAGTTGCTGAATTAGCGCTAGGACATATGTTTGCTATAGCTAGACATATTGGAATTGCCAATGTAACTATGAGAAATGGAAAAAGGGAAAAGAAAAATTATGGTGGAGTTGAACTTAATGGTAAAACATTAGGATTAATAGGCTTTGGTAGAATTGCTAGATCCCTAGCAAAAAAAGCTCATGCATTAGGTATGAATGTTATATATACTGATTTAATTGGTTGTGCTAAAGGTTGTGATGAATATAAATTCATGTCTGAAGAAGATGTTATTAAGAATGCAGACTTTATTTCATTGCATATTCCTTTTGATAAAGCTAAAGGCGCTACAATTGGCAAAGCTCAATTTGAGATGATGAAAGACGGAGCTTATTTGGTTAACTGTGCTCGTGGTGGAGTTGTTGATGAAGCAGCTTTAATTGCAGCTTTAGATAGTGGTAAAGTAGCCGCCGCCGGTATTGATGTATTTGAAAAAGAACCTACTGAGAATACAGTTTTAGTGAATCATCCAAAAGTTTCTGTTACTCCACACATAGGAGCTTCTACAAGCGAAGCTCAAAAGAGAATCGGTGCTGAGGTAGTAGAAATAATTAAAAACTTTGCATTTTAAGAAGGAGGAACATAATGGCAGTTGTAAGACCCTTTAAAGGATTGCGTCCTAAGAATCAAGAAGTAGCTGAAGATATGATTTCTTTACCTTATGACGTAATGAATAGAAAAGAAGCAAAAGAAATGGCCGGGAATAATCCCTACTCTTTCTTGAAAATTGTAAGGTCAGAGATAAATTTAGATGATTCTGTAGATGCTTATTCAAAAGAAGTATATGAAAAAGCTAAAGAGGTATTAAATACATGGACAGATGAAGGGGTTTTAGTTGAAGATTCAAATCCCGTTTTCTACATTTACAGACAAATAATGGAGGGTCGAGTTCAGACTGGATTAGTTGGATGTACTTCAATTGATGATTACATGAATAACATTATTAAAAAACATGAATTCACTAGAAAAGAAAAAGAGTTAGATAGAATTAACCATTTTGATATTACAGATGCAAACACTGAACCTGTTTTTCTAACTTATAAGAAGAATGATAGAATCAATGAAATTGTAGCTAAATGGATTGAAGAAAACAAACCAGCCTATGATGTTGTAACAGAAGATGGTATAGCTCATATAGTCTGGGTATTGAATGATTCTAAACTAGTTGAAGAAATTGCTCAACTTTTTGCAGACATCAAATATCTATATATTGCTGATGGTCATCATAGATCCGCATCTGCTGTAGCAGCTGGTAAAAAAAGAAGAGAAGAGAATCCTAATTATTCAGGGGAAGAGGAATACAATAGGTTCCTAGCAGTTATATTCCCTGATGAAGACTTATATGTAATGGATTATAACAGAGTTGTTAAAGATCTTAATGGTTTAAACAATGATGAGTTTTTAGCTAAAGTTGCAGAAAAGTTCGATGTAGAAGAAGCAAGTGCAAGCCCATACAAACCAACAGGAAAACATCAATATGGTATGTTCCTGGATGGAAAATGGTATGTACTAAAATCAAAAGATGGTAGTTATCCAGCTAACGATCCAGTTTTAAGCTTGGATTCAGCTGTATTGCAAAACAATCTTCTATCTCCAATCTTAGGGATTGAAGATCCTAGAACCGATAAAAGAATTGACTTTATTGGTGGTATTAGAGGGCTTAAAGAACTTGAGAGAAGAGTTAATGAAGATATGAAAGTAGCTTTTGCTTTATATCCAGTAACAATTGATGATTTGATGGGAGTGGCAGATGCTGGTGAAGTTATGCCTCCAAAATCAACATGGTTTGAACCTAAATTAAGAAGTGGTCTATTCGTTCATAAACTAAGTTAGTTATATAGCCTTCAAGTAATACTTGAAGGCTTTTTCTAATTGGATGTTGACAATAATTGATAAAACGGTATAATGATAATAGTATTATAATTATTCTAAATTGCGAGGAATTAAAAATGTTAAATAATAATGTGAATCTAGTAGCAAAATTAAAGGAATTTGGTATTAAACCTTCTATTCAGAGGATTGAAATACTAGAGTTTCTAATTGAAAACAGAATACATCCTAATATAGAAGCTATATATTCTATATTGGTAGAAAAGATGCCTACTTTGTCAAAGGCTACTGTATATAATACATTAGATTTATTTGCTAAAAATGGATTGACTAATAGACTCTTTATTGAAGCAAACGAAGTTAGGTATGATATTAGAACAGACAGACATGGACACTTTAAATGTGAAAAATGCAAAAAAATACATGATGTAGAAATTTACAACCTAGATACGGAAATTAATAAAAATGATTATAAAGGAACTGTTTATGCCGAGGAAATAAATTATAGAGGCTTATGCGAAGCATGTGCCAAATAAAATTTTATTGGAGGTTTAATTTTGGCGAAAAAAAGAGAGATTTATTCTTGTTCTAAATGTGGTATGATAGTACAATCACTAACAGATGCTAGCACAGCAGATTGCTGTGGAGATGAAATGGAACTTTTAGTTGGAAATACAAAAGAAGCTTCATTAGAAAAACATGTACCTGTTATAGAAAAAATTGAGGGTGGATATAAAGTGATAGTTGGGACTATACCTCATCCTATGGAAGAAGCCCACTATATACAATGGATTGAACTAAATGAAGGTGATAAGGCGCAGATAAAATTTATGTATCCTGGTCAAGAACCAGCAGTAGAATTTAAAACTGATGCTAAAGAAGTTTCAGCTAGAGAGTATTGTAATCTACATGGATTATGGAAAACAAATTAATTTATTTACTTTAAAAGGCTCATTTATGAGCCTTTTGTTTTTTTGTAGTTAAAAAATATTAAATATAATAATTTACGACTAAAATATAAATATTGTAGGTTACTAGATAAAGTAATATAATTAAAGTATATTTTATAAGGATGTGCAAGAATGGATATTTTTAGAAATCTTTTTATAATTATGTTAACCCTATATGTATTATTTGTCTTGTCATTCATTTTCCTAGAAAAAAGAAAAACTAACAGCCTGATTTCATGGCTGTTAATCTTTATTGTTTTTCCTTTTACAGGTTATTTAATATATTTGATATTTGGAAGAGACATGAGCAAGAAAAAAGTATTCAAACTATTTAATACAGAAAAAAACTTAATGAATGAAATAAAACAAAAAACAGAACATATATATGATCAAAAGAAAAACAATCTTTATAAGGCGCTTAAAGAAAGTATCAAATCAATGGAATTGACTACAAGAATGTCAGTTACTGGTGTTCATTTTAATAACAAGGTAAAAATATTTACAGATGGTCAAGAAAAATTCGATAAATTAATAGAAGATATAGAAAATGCAAAGTCAGAAATACATATATTATATTTTGTTTATATAAAAGATGATTTAGGTATAAAAATAAGAGATTTATTAACGAAAAAAGCAAGGGAAGGAGTTACAGTACGTTTATTGCTTGATCACTTTGGTTCATTTACATTAAGTGGTAGCTTCTTCAAAGAATTGAAAGCAGCTGGAGGGAAGGTATCATTTTCATTTCCAATTTCATTAATTAATTTACAATTGAATAATCGTAATCATAGAAAATTAGTTATTATTGACAGAAGTGTTGCTTATATAGGTGGGTTCAATATTGGAGATGATTACCTAGGTAAAAACCTGAAAACTGGTTATTGGAGAGATACACATATTAGAATTCAAGGACCAGGAATAGTTGATTTACAACTTAGGTTTTTTCTTGACTGGAGAAATGCTGGAAATACAGACATAGTAATAGATGAGTATGTACTTCAGGAAAAAAGTGTTAGAGGTAGTGTGCCTTTACAAATTTTGTCCAGTGGTCCTGACTCAGAGTTAGAAACTATTAAATTTGCTTATATAGAAATGATAAATAATGCCAAAGAGTATATTTATATACAGACGCCCTATTTCGTGCCAGATGAAACACTTAACGATGCCTTAAGAATTGCTATATTAAAAGGTGTTGATGTTAGAATTATGATACCTAATAAACAGGACCATATGTTTGTATATTGGGCTACTTATTCATTTATTGGAGACTTATTACCTTTAGGTCTAAAGGCATATACATATGAAAATGGTTTTTTACATGCAAAGACAATTGTCGTTGATAGTAAAATTGCAAGTGTAGGAAGTGCTAACTTTGATAAAAGAAGTTTTAAGTTAAGTTTCGAGTGTAATGCATTTTTATATGGGGATAAAATAGGTGAAGAAATGAAAGAAATTTTCTTGAATGATTTAAAATATTGCAAACAATTAACTATAGATAGATACAATGAAAGATCTTTAATTATTCGAATTAAAGAACCTATAAGTAGAATAATTTCTCCTATACTATGATTTTTATATTATTCATGATTTTAGTAGTAATATCATTTATAGACATAATCTTCTTAAGAATACCAAACTGCCTATGCACTATTTTGTTTTTTCATGCATTAGCGTATGTTTTCTGGTACAATCCTGGACAGTATTTTTTAGGTGCTTTCCTTGGTTTGGTAATTTTCACGGCAGGATATTTTATATCTCTTGGTAATCTGGGAGAAGGAGATATTAAACTTATACCATCTATGGGATTAATATTAGGATTCCCTAGTATACTTGAGCTAATCTTATATTCATCATTTTTAAGTATTGTAGTATTTATTATAAATAAAAAAAGAAAGGCGCTGGTTTTACCATTTGCGCCTTTCTTATCTATTGTATTTTTAATTCTCTTTATATTACAAAGTAGTTCTTTCTAATTTACCTTGATCGTTTTGTACTGCTTTAACAATTTTAGCTATTTTCTTTAAATCATTAGCATCCTTAGTACATTCAATCAATTGGTATGTTTTTGTAGATTCGGTATTAGTTTTATAAACATCACTTAACAATTTCATTACTGAAAAACTATGATCAGCATCTTTTAAGGTAATTATACTTGCTTTTTCATTTGCAAGAATATTCAATAGAAGTGATGGATAATCAACATCTTTTAAGTCGCCAATCATATAATAATCGGCGGCATCATCATTTAGATCTTTCTCTATGTTTCTTACAGGCTTTAATTTACCAACTCCTTGAGCAACAGATCCTAAAGTAGCTAATAATGGTAATATGCCATGTCCGCGATGTCCAGAGATTATTATGTTGTCTTTGTTTTTTATAGCAGCCTCTAAGTATTCTGCTTGTGTTTCTGTCATAAATTCTTGATCAATTAATTTTTTTAGCATTTGATTCATAATTTATCCTCCCTTTATTTTATTCCCAAACAATTATATCATAAATATACAATCTATGTAACGAGAATTGGGGATGTAATGGCTTTGTGTAAGATAATTGTGAAAATTTAATGAATTTTAAGTGGAATGATTATTGGACTGTTGAAATTATTTTGCAAGTAATATATAATTAAGACAAGACCAAATCTATTTAAGAAGGAGCAGACAAATGAAGAAAGAGAAAATCAAAGAAAAAAGACTCAAAATGGGTTTTTCTCAAGAAAGTCTTGCTAGAAAAATTGGTGTCACTAGACAGACTATTAATTTAATAGAAGCTGGCAAGTATAACCCTAGTTTAAAGATTTGCAAAGGCATTGCAAGAGAGCTTAATGCTACTTTAGACGAATTATTTGGAGATTAATTTAACTAATTGAACAACAAAAAGGATGAAGTTTAACTTCATCCTTTTTGCTGTTCATATAAATTTCAAGGAGATCAGACCGCATACGCAATCAGGATTTCATTTACTTTTTCTTCTATCAATAGATAATCTACTGATGGGAGGTCTAATAAGGTCATTTGAATTAATTTATTAAATGCTTCTAGTGCAGAGATACAGTTAATTCTAACTAATGTGTTTGCTAGAAGCGTGATGTATTGAAAAGGAGCCTTTTTTAAATTAAGATAGCTTTCAGCCTGTAATTTGATATTTTCTAAATCTTTTTTTTCATCAAGATTGTCAGCTGTTTCAATTTTTAAATTCTGCTGTTCGATAATTTGTTCCAAGGAACTTAAGGACTCAAGATAAGATCTAATAAAATAGTAAATGGCGCTGCCGTATTCTTTTTTTCTTTCTTGGAACAAAGCCATAACGTGGGTTATTTTTGATTCGTTATATAATAATTCAGCTAGAGTTATAGTCCCATCTTTCTGATAACCATAAAAATATTGTTTGATTTTTAAGAACTCCATCCAACCTGTATATTCTTGGCCAGCTAATTGAAGATACATAGGGTATTTTAGTAATAACTCTAAACGCATCTCCTTGTTTTTATACATTTTATCTTGAGCTATTTGAAGAACCTGAGCTGAAGTTGAATACTGTTTATTGATCTTCAATCTTTCAGCCTCTTGTATTAATTCATTTATACTTAAGGCGTGATAGAAGGAATTAAGCATCTCGTTATTCTGAAAAACGCCCCTATGCTTCTCAGATACTCTTTGGTTGATCAATGGTTTATTATATACTGCCATCAGGTTCTCCTTTCTTTCCCTAGTTCAATACGATGAAATGAATGTTTTTATCTATTTTTTGCAAATCTTCTAAGTTTTTTGTTATTGGAACATTAGTTATAAAATAATAGTCTGTATTTATTCTTGGATTATTAGTATATACAGCAGTAAAATGTTTTAATTCATTAATTTCATCAAGTATAGGAATCCTGTTATAGGTGCATTTACCACTTAATATATGTTCATCATCTACAAATCCAAATATCGGTAATTCAAGTTTATCGTTCCATGTATTACCTATATGTTCATAAGAATAATCAAGATTATTTGCAAGGTTTTGTGACTTGAGGTATTCAACACCTATGAACTGGAATTCTTTTTCTATATACTCCTCTAAAGTTGGTTCTATTTTCTTATTATAGAAATCATTAGTATCTAACTTTTCCAATGTTGATAAATTAGGAACCATATAGTAGAAGTAAAATTTAAAGAAAGGTTCCTTGAAGAGATACATGCTTCTATGCATATTTGCTTTTTCATTTGGTAGTAGAAGAGGTACTTTTCTATATAGAATGTTCAACTGCATTAAACTTTTTAAATATACATTAATTTTTGTCTTGTCTAGTGCTGTGCTTTTAGCAATATCTTTGATAGTATCTGCTCCTGAAGCAATTGCACTTAAAATTGCGTAATAAGTTGAAGGCTCTCGTAAATCTTCTCTCATCAACAGGTTAATTTCTTGGTGTAGAGAAGAGTATTTATTAATAACTAATTTACATAAATTTTCTTTTAAGGATAAATTACTTTCAAGAGCCTTTAAGTATCTAGGTATTCCGCCTAATATTGCATAGTAGGCAATTTGATCTGATAAGCTAAAATCTTTAAGTAAATCCTTAGTTTCCTGGAAAGACAAAGCTTCAAGTTTTATAGTAGAAGTCATTCTTCCAAATAACGGGCTATCTTCACCGAGAAGTTCACTTTCCATATATGATAGAGAAGAGCCGGTTAGAACACACATTAATTTTCCGTTGTCGCTATGTTGATCCCAGATTTTTTGTAGTATGGATAGAATTTCTTTATTGCTTTGGGCTATATAAGGAAACTCATCAATTATCAAAAGTACTTTTTTAGATTTGCTTTCATTTATCAGAAAGAGAAAAGCTTTTTCCCAATTATCAAATGAAGTTATAAATTCCTTAACTGGATTATCTTCAAGTATTTCTTCGGAAAAGAGTTTTATTTGTTCAGAATCAATTGTTTCTCTGCTAACGTAAAAAAAATGAGTTTTATCCTTTGCGAATTCTTTTAATAACGCAGTCTTGCCAAGTCTTCTTTTTCCATACACAACAATAAGTTGCGGGGCATCTTCAGCATATCGGGATTCCAACTCATTCAGCTCTTTTTCTCTACCTATAAACATATTAGTATATTCCTAACATATGTAATGTAAAATAATATAACCGTAAATGGTATAAACAAGATTATATAAATATTGTTAGTTAGATTATATAATTTTTATTTTATTAAGTCAACAAAATAATTTGAAAAAAAAGCAAAAAAAATATATAATGTAAAAGGTAAGTCAACTGTTAGTTAAAGGAGTAAAAAATTTATGTGGCAATGCAAAGAATGTGGGAAAAAATATAGTGCAGAACCAATCTATTGTGATTTTTGTGGAGCTACTGAAAATTTCATAGAACCTGTTGATGTTAAAGAAAATGAAAGTTTTTACAGAGGTATTGAAGCAGGATTTCAAAATAATGTGGCGAAAAAGGATTTTGATGATTATGATAAGTTGATTAAAGATTTTCTAGCTGATGAATATCAACCGATTTCACGTAAAGTCAAGGAACCCTTTGAAGATGAAATGTTAGAAAAGGAAAAAAAACAAAGACGTGAAAAAAGACTAGAAAGTCTAGACAATGAATACTATGAATCCATAAAGACAGTTGTAGGAACTGACAGTATTGAAAAAGATGATTATTACAAGGATTTAGAGGATTTGTTTAAGGAACCTGTGCAAGCTGGTGATCAAACAACATTCAATGGTATATTCAAAAGAAATGATACTATTGAAAATACTTTTTTAAAACCTAAAAATAAAAAAGGTAGAAGTGTTGTTGATGAAAAGGTCAAATCAGCAAAACCTGATAAAAAATTTAAAATGCCTGTATCAATACCAATCCCAACTATAGCATTAGCTAAAAAGAATAAGGATAATTTTTCAGAAAAGCCTAAGGATGATAAAAAACTTATTAAGATAGTCGCAATATTAGGAAGTGTTTTTGCATTAATGATCATAATGATGAGCTTGGTGCTAGGAAATATTGTTGATTCTGGAGATGAAAGCGGTAAGTTGCCAAGTGAACAAAAAATGATGAACTTTTTTACGGATATCAAGGCGCTTGATGAGACGATTTTTCTGGAAAATCCCATTATGATTAGTTTTATGGAATATGAAGGGACTAATATAGAAAAGCAAGAAATGCTCAAAATCCTATATGCTATGGTTACATCGGAACAATTAGTTATTCAAGGTGTAAACAAGATTGATCAAAAAGGTATTAATAGAGTATTGGTTACTTATGGCGTAAGTGGCGATGATATATCAAAAGAAACCTTGGATCAACTACTGTTTAGAACAAATGACAATATAACTTATCAATTAGATTTTACAGATTTTGTTACTCAATATACTATAGCTAAAGGTAAGTATCAGATAGAAGAAATACAAGAATAAATGAAATATTAAATATGAGGAGGATTTGAGTTGAAGAATATTTTAGAAAGAATTAAAGTGCCGAATGAGGTGCAAGAAATATTTAATACAACTAACGTTGTTTGGGCAAATAGCAGAGAAGATTTATTTAAATTGGCATTAGGTATAGAAAGTGGAACAAGGGATTATTATGAGGTTTACTATACCATTGAAGGAATTGGCAAAGTAGTTGAATGTACAGTTGCCAAATGCAAGAATGGGCTTGCGGTAAATTATACAGATTCGTATATGAGAAGAAGAGATCCGAATTGTATGGTTATAGCTGATGAAAAACCTACCGATAAAGAAACCTTTTCAAATCGTTTTGGTGAAAGCTTTGATGGTTTACGTAAAGATACACTTAAATGGTTTAGAGAGCTGGATACTGTTATCGCTATGCCTTTTATGTCAGGTGGCAAGAAGTTTGGTTATCCTTCTCTAGTCTTTGTACCAGCTAACGCAGCATTTTTTGCTGCAGCTTTAGGGGATATTCAAGACTTCATACCTTGTGATGAAGTTGAAGATGGTTTTGAACCTAAAGCTATAATGTATGTGGCTCCACCATTTAGACACACATATTTTGGAGGCAAGCAAGTTGTAGTACACAATAGAAAAGGTGACTTCCATGAGATATTCTCATATAACCTTTATCCAGGTCCAAGTGCAAAAAAAGGTGTTTATAGTGTCTTGTTAGATTTTGCTGAAAAGGATAACTGGAATACTCTCCATGCTTCTACAGTTAAAGTTACGACTCCATATGAGAATAGATATAACATAATGCATGAGGGTGCTTCTGGTGGTGGAAAGAGTGAGATGTTAGAGAATACTCAAAGAGAAGCAGATGGAAGGATATTACTTGGAGAAAGTATAATTGATGGTAATAAGATACATATAGATTTATTGGCTAATTCAGAAGTTATTCCTGTAACAGATGACATGGCTTTAGCTCATCCTAAATTACAAAATTCAGATAAATTAACTGTAACCGATGCTGAGTCAGGCTGGTTTTTGAGAGTTGATCATATAAAAGAATATGGTACTGAAAGAGAATTGGAAAGAATGACAATTCATCCCAAAGCTCCAATGTTATTTTTCAATATTGACGCATCTCCAAAATCAACTGCTTTAATATGGGAACACATTATGGATGCTCCGGGGAAACCTTGTTCTAATCCAAGAGTTATTGTACCTAAGGGTCAATTTAATGCTATAAAAGGCGAAGTGGTTGAAATAGATCTAAGAAGTTTTGGCTTAAGAACTCCTCCAACTACTAAAGACAATATAAGTTACGGAGTTGTTGGAATGTTCCATGTTCTACCTCCAGCTATAGCTTGGCTTTGGAGGTTAGTGGCTCCTCGTGGATTTGCCAATCCTAGTATAACATTTTCAGATAAAATGGAGAGTGAAGGTGTAGGTTCTTATTGGCCTTTTGCTACAGGCAAAAGAGTCGATCAAGCTAATATTTTATTAAGACAAATGGAGAAGACCCCTGGGACTAGATATGTACTTATACCAAATCAATATATAGGTTGCTATAAAGTTGGGTTTAAGGCAGAGCACTTATCAAGAGAATACTTGTCTAGAAGAGGACAGGCTCCGTTTAAAATGGAAGAATTAATAAATTTAGGATCACCAGTATTAGGTTATGCAATGAAAAATGTAAA
>JBGSJN010000112.1:0-17457 GCA_041741995.1 Bacillota bacterium | reverse complement strand
AAACAATACAATAAATCCTAAAATTCCAACAATAGCAATTTCTATAATCGTTGCATTATTTAATATATCAACTAATAATGCTACCTTAAATCCATTTTCATCATTATTAATTTTATTACCGATGTTTCCAGATACAACATTGATTCCTCTTTCAGTTGATTCTAAAGTCCATTTTTGATTGTTTGTCCCTATATATGGTAAGGCTACCACTGGACCACCATCATTTAAATCTCCATCATTTACACTAATAGCTAGATCTGATAAATAATTCAAAAATACAATAGACCCATCACTTAATTGTCTTATGGTCCATTCTTGAGTTTCTTTTTGCAAATAGTCCCATTGTTGAACAGGTGTAATATCTTCAGTAGTCAATTCACCTATTTCTAAAACTTTAAGATTTTTTTCTACACTGATAATATATCTTAGGTTAATTTCTTGATTTATTCTAAATATTTGACTTGAATTATCAGTACCTTGAGCTTGGATACACAAAGAACCGTCAGCATTACTTCCATCTTGAATATCAAGATATAGGCCACTATAAGCATTCTTAATACGATATAAACCATCATTTATATCTTTAGTTTCAGCTTTTACAGTAAAATTATCTGCAAAAATATATGAACTAACTATTACGAATGATATAGTCAGTATTATTAAAATTTGCAAGATTTTTTTCATTGTTTCATCCTTTCGGTTATAGTATACCTTTTAAGCTATCCATTGCACTTAAAGCAGCAGGTCCAAGTATAACTATAAATATAGCTGGAAACATACAAAATAGCAATGGAAATATCATTTTTACTGGTAATTTCATTGATTTTTCTTCAGCTCTTTGTTTCCTCTTTTGTCTCATTGATTTAGATTGTACCCTTAACATATTAGCTATGTTAGAACCTAATTGTTCAGCTTGAATAATTGCAGTAATAAAACTGTTTAGATCATCCACCCCGGTTCTTTTAACAATAGCTTTTAAAGCATCAACTCTATCTCTACCTTTTGCTATATCATCGAGAGCCCATTTAAGTTCGTTGCTAAGTTCACCTTTTATTTTATCAGTTGCCCTTTTCATGGCCATGTCAAATCCAAGTCCTGCTTCAACTGATATATATAATAAATCTAGAATATCAGGAAGCTTATTTTGTATATCTGCAGCTCTATTTCTAGCTTTTGTTCTAAATTGAAAATAAGGCAAGAAAAAACCAATTAAACTTATAAGAATAATAGATAACAAATTAAAAAATCCAATTAAAGCAAATAAAAAACCAAAAATTATAGTTAATACAGCAGAAGTTATAAGCTGTATTGCCAAAATATTACTAGGACTCATTTTCTTATAATTTCCTGATTGATATATTATTGTTTCATAATTTTCCTTAATAGAATTTGGTGTCATTGAAGATAAAAGTGTAAGAAAACTTTCATATATAGGTGTTCCAACACGATCTAAAAACGATTTTCTAAATTCATCATCTTCAGTAATTTCACTATTTAGTGGTTTCATATTTTCTATTCTATTTTGTATCAAATGCTTTTTATAAAAAATCATTTGGTTTAGTAACAGTATAATTAGAGTAATGAATACACCAAGTGATATAGCTAATAGAATTTCCATAGTTTCACCTCATCTATACTTTCAAATCTAACATTTTGACTAAAATAAAAATACCAAGACCTTGCATAAAAAGTGCAACTATTAACATTAAATTACCCGGTAAAGTTGTAATGAGTGGCATTAAAAAATCTTTATTAATTAAGTATAAAATTAATACTATAGATGGTGGTATAATACCAATTATTATTGCTGACAACTTACTTTGTGCAGTCATAGATCTTATATCACCCTTTAATTTCACTCTTTCTCGAATGGTGTTGGATATAGTATCGAAAATTTCGGAAATATTTCCACCAACTTGTCTCTGAATTAATACTGCGGTTACAAGAATTTCAACGTCATCATCATCCGTTCTTGTAGCAAAATCTTTTAAAGCTTCATCAATATTCTTACCCAATAAATTTTCATGAACAACCTTTTTTAAGTCCTCTGCAATCGGATCATCCATCTCTTTAGCCGCTATAACTATAGCTTGATTAAAGCTAAGACCAGCTCTTATTCCATTTGCTAAAATTGTAATTGCATCAGGCAATTGATTATTTAGTTTTTTAGCTCTGTCTTTTTTTAGCTTTTGCACGTAAATAACGGGGATTTTAAAGCCGATTATAAAACAAATAATCATAAGAAATATATTGTTGGTAAACAAAAATATGATTGAGCTAAATAACATACTCGAAATTAGACAAATCCCAAGAAGTTCTTCAGGTTTCATTAAAAGTCTTGCTCTATTTAATAAGATCTTCTTTTTTTCAAAATAATTTTCCAATGGCAGCAATTTGCCAAATACTCCTAAGAATGTTACATTCTCTGTTTTTTTCTCTGTTTTACTAGTGTTTTCTTTATACTCAAAAGTAAAATTATCAGTTGTATAGACTTCTAATCTATTTTTTATATTCATTTTTCTTTCATTAATCACCAAGTATAGTGATATAACTAGTAGTGTAATGAAAATTGTAATTGATATATATAGTAGAGTCAAAAGTTTCACCTCCAATAAGTTTTATTGATCTACATTTTTAAAAATTGAAGACTGTACATTTTCTCCATGTGCTTTCAATTTATCCATAAATGAAGGTACTACACCAGTAGGGAGATATTTCCCAATCACCTTGTTGGTTTCATCAAAGCCATCTTGTTTGTAATAGAAAATATCTTGTAATGTAATTGTTTCATTTTCCATTCCCATTACTTCTGATATTTTTGTTATTTTCCTTGTACCATCATTAAATCTGGTTACTTGAATTACCAAATCAATAGCAGATGAAATTTGTTCTCTTATTGCTTTTGATGGCAAATCCATTCCCGCCATAAGTACCATGGTTTCAAGTCGAGCTAAGGCATCTCTAGGAGAATTAGCGTGCACTGTAGTAATTGAACCATCATGACCAGTATTCATAGCTTGAAGCATATCAAGAGCTTCACCACTTCTAACCTCACCAACAATTATTCTATCAGGTCTCATACGCAAAGTATTTACTACTAGATCTCTTATTGATACTTTACCTTTACCTTCAATATTAGAAGTTCTACTTTCTAACGTTACAACATGTTCTTGTTGTAACTGCATCTCTGCTGCATCTTCAATAGTAACAATACGTTCTTCATGTGATATGAAACTTGAAATGACATTCATCAATGTGGTTTTACCACTACCTGTACCACCTGATACGATAATATTTAATCTTCCTTTTACACATGAGCGTAAAAATTTAGCCATGTTCATATTTAATGATCCAAAAGATATCAGATCTTCAAGTCCATAAGGATCTATAGAAAATTTTCTGATAGTTATAGTTGGTCCCTTAATTGCTAGCGGTGGAATAATTATATTTACCCGTGAACCATCAGGAAGTCGTGCATCTACCATTGGGCTGCTTTCATCTACTCTTCTTCCTATTGGGGCAACAATTTTGTCTATAGTGTGCAAAACATGTTGATTATTTCTAAATACTTTATTGGTTTTTTCAATTTTACCAAATCTTTCAATAAATACCATGTCAGGACCATTTACCATAACCTCTGTTACAGAAGGATCATCTAAAAATGATGTAATTGGCCCATAAGCTAAAATTTCATCTTTCACCAATTTGGATACTTTCAGCTTGTCTCCTTGTAATAAATGTTTTCCATTTTTCACTGCCAAAGCATTCATTGTTTCAAGTATTTGTTCATCCAAAATTTTTAGATCTTCTGGGCTATTTTTATCAGGTGTAAAAGTTAAATCGTCAATAACACCTTCTAAAACTAAAATAGAAAAATCTTCAAGTTCAGCTTTTCTTTTTTCCTGTAGTTCTTCAGAAGGTTTTTTATCTTCATTTGTTATATCATTTTGATTTGGTCCAAAATTTATAAAATTCATAAACCTACCTCCTTTTATGATAATTAGTTTTCATTTTTAGTAATGCTCTTAACTATATTAATAAAGCTTTTAGCAATTTCACTTCTTGGATACTTATGTACATAAGGTATACCTTGATTAAGTGATGCCGTAACTTTTAGATAATCATCTGGAACTTTATATAATATGTCAAAACCAATAATTTTTTCAATATCACTAGACCTTATATCACTGTTTTTAGAAAATTTATTAAGTACAACACTTATTTTATTTTTTGGATAATTAAAATCAGTTAAAGTTGTTATTGCACCTTTAATATTTTTAACAGACATTATTTCTGGAGTTGTAATTAAATATAGTTTTTCAGAAAAAACAAATGCTGGATTTGTTGCATCATTAAATCTAGATGACATGTCAATAATAATATAGTCATAAGCTGATTGTAAAGCCTTTAAAATCGTTTGAATCTGTTCAGAATTTATAAAATCATTTGAATTTGAATCTTTACTAGTAGCTAAAACTCTTAACCCAGATTCATGCTTTGTTAAAAAAGTTTCAACATAATCAGAATCCAAATTTTTTAAATCATCAATAACATCATTTATTGTGAATTTAGGTATAATATCTAATGCTAAAGTTATATTTCCATAGTCTAAATCAAAATCTAATAATACAACTTTTTTCCCTGTTTCTTTTAATAAAGTTATAGCAAGATTTGTTGCAAAAAAAGTTTTTCCAGTACCACCTTTTGTACTAAATACAGTATATACTTGTCCATAACCACTTTTTTTCTTTTTAGAAATTATAGCTTTCTTTTGATATTCTAGTCGTTTCTTAGTCAATTTATTTGCTTTATAAATTGAATCTACAAGTTTATTGGCCTTAATAGGTAAAAGAATTACATCCTTTGCACCAGAAAAGATAGCTTTATACATTGTATCTTCATTAATCTCTTTTTCAATTATAATTGTAGCTTTATCAACAAATTCTGTAGATAATTTTTCAGCTACAATGTAACCATCCTCATCAAAATTTCTTGAAATCAAAATCACATCGACAAAATCAGTTTCAATAATTGCTTGAGCCTCTTCGAAATCATCAGGAGTTCTAGCCAAATCAATATAATCTACATTAGCTAAGGAATTTTCGATATCAAATCTTTCTTCTAAATTGTTATCCAAAATTATTACTTTAATTTTATCCATTTAAACTACCTTCCTTTCACTAAATATCTGATGGATTTCTAAGGATTACTACTATTGGATTGTTTGTAGCTATAGCATTGGCTAATACTGAAGCTTGATCTGGGTTAACTAGTAAAGTTAATGATGTAGTTAAACCTTTATTTGTAGCTTGAACTTCTGAGTCACCAGGAGCATTGATACCCTTTTGTAAAACCACAATACTGTTGTATTGTATAGGAGCAGATTCTCCTTGTATATATATATCAATCCTATCACCTATGGAAATATAACCTGCTACACCAGTCTCTTCATTTATAGGTATCGCAATAGCTCGCATATTTGCTGGAATAGTAAATGAGATTGAAGTATCTGATTGCCCTAATGCTAAACGATCTTTAATAACTTGTTCCCCAGATACAATTTTATTACTCGAAATTTGACCAATAACTTCATTCAAATCACTAATAGCATTAACATGTACACTAATAACTGGTAATTCTTTCACCTGTACCATATTGTTAGTTATTTTAACATTTGCCGGTATATCTTCCACGGCAACTACTACACTTACTGTTTTAAGCGCTGATGGTATATTGTTATTATTAGAGTTAATATAAGCTATTGTTAAAAATGCTGTTATTAGTCCAGCGATAACTGCTAGTACTATTATCCTTTTTTTTATTTTCATTAAATGCACTCCCTTTCAAATATTAATTTTATTTATATAATTATTTAATAAAAATTATATTATTCAATCCTCATAACCGCACGAGCCTCTATTCTATATGGATCGCTTTGAAATATACCTATTAATGGTTCAACACTACCAATAATCTCAACTACAGCATTATTTGTATTTTCTTCAGTGTCAACAACTTCATAATATTTGTAATTAGTACTATTATTAACAAGAGTAATTCCACTTGTTCCTTGAACAGTTTCTGTAGCAGCTGCAAATGCCTTAGTACTTCGATTATCTTCTGATACAACAGCTGCTCTAACCCCTTCACGGGCAGCACTTGTTAAAATTATATTAGCATTAAACAACCAGCCAAACTCAAGAATACCTAACATAAAGAAAATAAGAACAGGTATGACCAATGCAAATTCAACAACAGACTGTCCATTTTCTTTTTTAATTTCTTTTGAAAAAAATATTTTTTTCATTGTAACCACCTCATGACTTTAAATTATACTAAAATAATTAATAAATAAAACACCTAGAGTTCCTATTGCTATTGGAATTGCATAAGGAATATATAAGTTTGAACTTTCTAGTTTTTTATTTTCAAAATAATCATATATTCTTTTTGAAGTAATATTTCCTGATTTTAAATATATACTTTTTGAAATTGGTCTAAATATCATTCCAAACATATTAACTAAAGTCCTTACAAATTGTTTCTTATAAACAATATAGATAATTGTAATTATTCCACCAACTAATCCAGAGGCGAGTAAAGCACTAACTGTAAAGGTGAAACCTTTAAGAGCACCAATTGCTGCCATAAGTTTAACATCACCTGCTCCCATTAAACCAAAAACAAAAGGTATCAGAAATATTAGAAAACCAAAAGCAAATCCAATCAGGCTATCTTTAAAACCTAGAAATCCATTATTCATTGTCATCAATATAACACCGATTAAAATTGCAGGGACGGTATATTTATTTGGAATAATTTTTCTCCTAGCATCCTCAAAAGCACATAATACTAATAATGTTACTAAGATCAAATCTGTTAATATATTCAAAATCACATTATACATATTTTTCAAATTCCTTACAAATCAATATTTTCATCATTGTTCACTTTAATTATCACTTTTTATATACCTTAAGTCAATCTAATTTTAAAAATCTAAAAAGTATATAATATAAGAAAAAGAAAAGCCTCCTATAGGAGGCTTTTTCATTATCTAATAATTAAATAAATATTACTCAGGCATTACAATTTCATCAGCAATACCATCAAACAGATCTTCTAGGGCTCCTCTGAATGTAATAAGAACTGCTACAACTATAACTACAATCAATGCCACTAGCAGACCATACTCAACTAAACCTTGTCCACTTTCCTCTTTAAACAATCTTTGTAATAATTTCATTTCCGTGTCCCCCTTTGATTTTTTTATCTGTGATAATTAAGATTATCCTTCTTCTATGTCTATATTATCACTTTTTCTTTATATATAGTCAATATGTTATTAGATATTTATATGATTTATATTAACATACTACGTACGAAATAGTAATTATTATAATTTCAATCTATACTTCCAGACAATCTCTTACATAAATAGCTATTTCTTTTTAAAACATTCTCCCTTTTTACAGTAGCCTTAACTACCTCATCAGTAGAAATAAGGACTAGTAACTTCTTGGCTCTAGTAACAGCTGTATACAAAAGATTCTTTTCAAGCATTATATAATGTTGATTAGATAGTAAAATAACCACCACATCATACTCACTACCTTGACTTTTATGAATAGTCACAGAATATCCAAGTAATAATTCATCCAGTTCACTTTGTTCATAAGGAACATGTTCCCCATCAAAATCAACTAGTAGTATATTATCCTCATCTATATCAATAATCTTACCTATATCTCCATTAAATATTCTTTTATCATAATTATTTCTGATTTGCATTACCTTATCACCTATGCGAAATATATTATCGCCGTAAACCAAAGATTTCCCAATTGGATTAAGAACCTCCTGAAGCACCTTATTTAGATTAACACTACCATGTAAGCCTTTTTTCATAGGCACAAGAACCTGGATATCCTTGATAGGATCAATACCATATTTTTCCGGAAGTCTAACGGCACAAAGATCAACTAATAACTCGACAGCTTTTTCAACCTTAGGTTCGCGTATATAAAAAAAGTCACTATCATTACTATTGGATAAATCTGGTATTTGTTTCTTGTTTATTAAGTGTGCATTTCTAATAATCTTACTTTCTTTGGCCTGCCTGAAAATTTCCTTCAAATAAACAACTGGGACTACCTGTGAATCAATAATATCTCTTAAAATACTACCTGGTCCAACTGAAGGTAACTGATCAACATCACCTGCAAAGATAACAGACGCCTTATCAGGGAGAGCCTGTAAAAAACTGTATAAAAGATTTATATCAATCATAGAACATTCATCTAGAATAAAAACATTGCCAATCAACTGATTATCCCGATTTTTTTGAAAACCTATTTCCATGTTGTATTCTAATAATCTATGAATAGTCTGGGCTTCACAACCAGTCACTTCAGATAGTCTTTTTGCAGCCCTTCCAGTCGGGGCGGCTAGTACAATAGATAAATTCATTTTTTTTAACATTTCAATTATACCTATAACAGTAGTTGTCTTACCTGTTCCAGGTCCACCAGTCAATACCAGTATTTTACTAAGATAACTAAGTCTTATCGCTTCTATTTGTGCATCATTATATAGAATTTTATTAACTTCAACTAATTCATTGATAATCTTATCAATTTGCTTAGTATCTTTTTTATTGTCAGTATCCCTTAATCTTAATAATTCCCTTACAATACCAGTTTCAGCTTGATAAAGATAGGTTAAATAGATTCTATCTAGTCCTTCTTCACTTGAAAGGATAACTTTTTTTTCCTTAATCATCATATCCAAGGCATAGCTAATTTGCTCATGATCTATATTAACTAACTTTTTAACGTAGGACTCTAATTCTTCTCTAAATACAAAAACATGGCCAGCTCTACTTTTTTCTCTTAATGCATAAAAAATTGCAGCCTTAGATCTTGGTATAGAGTTTTCATCAAAGCCTATCTTAAGAGCAATTTGGTCGGCTATTATAAAGCCTATACCAACTATGTCTTCAGCAAGTTGATACGGGTTCTTAGAAACAAGGTCAATGCTTTCCTTGCCATATTGTCTATAAATTTTAAGTGCATAATTTGATGATATCCCAAAGCCGCTTAAAAACAACATAACCTCTTTTATATCTCTTTGTTTTTCAACGGACTCTATAATAGCATCTATTCTTTTCCCCCCAATACCTGGTATTTCTTGAAGTCTTTTGGGATTAAATTCAAGTATATCAAGAGTATCCTCTTTGAATTTTTTGACAATCTTCTTGGCATAGACTGGCCCAATGCCTTTAATCAAGCCACTTGCAAGGTATTTTTCAATATTATGTAAAGTAAGAGGCGGTCTCTCACTATAATTAACCGCCTCAAATTGTTCACCATATTTATTTATACTATTACTGCCAGAAATTTCAAGACTCATCCCTGGATGAATATTAAAAAACTTACCTTTAACTGTATATTGTTTTTCATTGTCAGAACGAAAACGAAGAATAGTAAAATCATTACTAATATTTCTATAAACTATTCTTTCAACCATTCCAGCAATTTTTTCCATTTTAATCTTCCGTTCCTTTTTTGCATAAGGAATCTATCAAATCCTTATGCTGTTTTTTTAACCTGAAGTATTTTATTCCAAAAATGCTTATAGTCCATAATATACCAATTATTATGAAAAGTAACATAAAAAAACTTATTGGAATATTTTTAATTAATAAACCAAATAAATTTACGGTTATGACTCCTGGATTTAATTGACTAAGGACTATCATCATAATAAGTAATATAAGAGTAAAAAATAGTACTAGCATGAAACCTCCTATACTTTGTTACTGCCAAGTTCCATCATCTTGGCTAAGTTTTTAAGTTGATTGTATTCTTTTTCAATTTTATTTTTTTCATCTAGTATTTGTAAAGCTACTAAAGATAATACTTGAATATCAGAATGCTTACCATCTATACTTCCGCTTCCTTCGATTCTTTTATTCAAATCTTCAGCTAGTTTTTTCAAATATGAGTCATCTTCAGTTGTTCTTAAAAGATATTTTCTGTCGAAAATTATAAGTTCAACATTTTTTAAATCTTTTCCCATTATCTTAATCTCGCTCCTAGCTTGTCCACTAATTGGTCAACAATGCTATTGTGTATTAGAGTAACTTCTTCATCAGTCATTGTTTTATCAGGATTTTGATAAGTTAGAGATAAAGCTATACTTTTGGCATTATTTCCAATTTGTTTACCTTCGAAAATATCAAAGATTCTAAAACCAACCACCATGTTGTTTGAAGCTTCTTTAATTACTTCATAAATCTTTCCATATTCCATATCTTTTGGTAATATTACTGCCATATCTCTTTCAATCGTAGGATATTTAGGTAAGCTTGTGTATTGTTTAATCATTGGTTCAGCGAATGCTCTTAGATCAATTTCTAAGTAATAAGCTTTTTCCTTGATGTCATAATCGGCTAGCACTTCTGGATGAATTTCTCCAATACTACCAATAGGTTCATTATCAGCTAGTATTACTGCTGATCTACCTGGATGTAAGGTGCTCGTATTTTTTAGTTTTTCAAAGGTTAAGGTTTTATTCGATATTACTGCCACAAGATTTTCTAAGATACCTTTTAAGGTGTAGAAATCATTTTTAGTTTTACTATACCATTCTTTAAGTTCATTTTCTAATATAAATACACCTAATTGAAGGTTTTCAATTGGAAGACTATCATCTGTACCTGAGTAAACTCTTCCAACTTCAAATATATTAATATTTCGTCTTTGTCTCTTGTAATTCCTACTAGCTATTTCAATAATACCTGGCAAGAGTTTTTCTCTCATATAAGATTGGTTTTCACTTAAGGGATTCATCACCTTTAATCTAACATCTCCAGTAAAATTAAAGCCACATTTCTTATAACTTTCTTTATCTATAAAGCTATAGCTGATTATTTCATTTAGCCCATTACTTGCTAGATATGATTTAATTTGAGCTACTAATTTAATATTATAGTCAACTTTTAGTGTATTAGTTGTGGTAACTGGCAAGGTAGCTGGTATATTCTCATAGCCATATATCCTGACAACTTCTTCCACTAAGTCTATTTCTGACTGCACGTCTATTCTATGGGCTTCAGGTGTTACTAATAAGGTATCACCATCTGAAGCTATTTCTACCTCAAAATTTAACTTTTTATAGATACTAATAATTTCATCTCTTCCAATATTCATACCTAATATAGAATTTACTCTTCCAATAGTTGATTCAATCGTTGGTATTAATTGTTTAACTGGGTAAGAATCATAATATATTTCATCAATCTCACCAGCACCTAATAATTTAACTAGATACATTGCTCTGTTCATAGCTTTAAGTACATTGTCTGAAGACAATCCACGTTCAAATCTTCCTGAGGCTTCAGAACGTAGTCCTAGTTTTCTACTGGTTCTTCTGATGCTGGCGCTATTGAAATGTGCTGCTTCAAACAGGATATTTTTGGTCTTTTTATCAACTTCCGAGTTGAAACCTCCCATTACTCCTGCAATTGCTACGGCCTTTACACCATCTTTTATTAACAGCATATCAGAATCTAATTTTCTATCTTGTTCATCTAAAGTTTTAAATTTTTCACCATCAACTGCTTGTTCAACTACTATTTTATTGCCTTCCAGTTTGTCATAATCAAAGGAATGCATTGGGTGGCCAAGTTCAAACATAACATAATTTGTTATATCAACAATATTATTGATAGGTCTAACTCCAACATTTCTTAGTAAATTTGCAAACCATAATGGTGATGGCTCTATTTTTACATTTCTGACAATCCTGGCTATGTATCTATGGCAGAGTTCAGGATTTTTAATCTCAACAGTAAAACCATCATGTCCAATATTACCTTCATGGTATTCAAGCTCCATTAATTTATAGTCTTTTTTTAAGACTATTTCCTTGGCTACATTATAAATTCCATAACAGTCTGCCCGGTTAGGAGTAAGACCTAATTCTAGGACTTCATCATCCATGGAAAAGGCTTTACTTACCTCCATACCTAATTCAAGACCTTCAGTAAGTGGTAGAATTCCTTCCCTATCTTTTTCTGACAACAAACTGTTGTCTATTCCAAGTTCTGCTCCTGAACATAGCATTCCATATGAAGGAACACCTCTTAATTCAGACTCTTTGATGTCTCCACCTACTACTGTTGCACCTACTAAGGCTACAGGAACAAACATGCCTACATAGACATTTTGAGCTCCAGTGACAATTTGCAAAGGTGCATTATGACCAACATCAATCATACAAACTTGTAATTTATCTGCATCTGGATGTTTTTCCAGACTAATTATTTTACCTACAACTACTTTTGAAAAGGATTGGTCAAGTTTTTCTCTATTTTCAACCTCTAATCCTAATTTAGTCAATATATTTTCAATTTCTTTTCCATCAAGTTTTTCCTTGAAGTAGTATTCCAACCATTTTAAAGTAACTTTCATCTCATCCTCCTAAAACTGTTCCAAGAATCTTAAATCATTGTCGAATAACAGTCGCATATCATCTATTCCATATTTCAACATGGCAATACGTTCAATACCAAGTCCAAAAGCAAAGCCACTAACCTCGTTTGGATTGTAACCTGCCATTTCTAGAACTTTTGGATGGACCATTCCACTGCCAAGAATTTCTAACCAGCCAGTATAACCACATACTCTACAACCTTCCTGGTTACAATTTCCACATGATACATCTACTTCGGCACTAGGTTCTGTAAATGGGAAATAACTTGGACGTAGTCTGATTTTCCGTTCTTCTCCAAATACAGATTTAACAAGATAAAGTAAAGTACCTTTTAAATCTGCAAAAGTTATATTTTTATCCACAATAAGTCCTTCAATTTGATGAAACATAGGTGAATGGGTAGCGTCATCATCTCTTCTAAATACTTTGCCTGGGGCAATGACTTTTACTGGAAGTGTAGGACAAAGTTTGTCCATGATTCTTGCTTGTACCGGTGATGTATGGGTCCTTAAAACCACATCCTCGTTTAGATAGAAGGTATCTTGCATCTCTCTAGCTGGGTGATCCTTTGGAATATTCAATCTTTCAAAGTTATAGTAGTCCTCTTCTATTTCATAACCTTCAACAACAGTGAAACCGATATTGGTAAATATTTCCTTTATCTGGTCTTCTACTAGTGTTAATGGATGTTTATGACCAATTTTTGTATTTGTACCAGGTAAGGTGATATCTATTTTTTCAGCTTCAAGTCTTGCTTGTTTTTCAGCATTCTCTATATCTTTTATTATCTGATTTAAATGGTTTTCAAGATCTGTTTTGAATTCATGGATAATCTTTCCTAGTAATGGTTTATCTTTATTACTGACTTTACCCATATATTTCATTAAATCAGGTACTAAACCTTTTTTTCCAAAATATTTTGTTTGTATTGCTTTCAAATCATCAACAGTATTTGCTTTAGATATATCAGCTTTGCCTTCTTCTTTAGCATCATTTAGTAAATTTTCCAGAAATTTGCTTTTTTCCTCTAATGAGTCTGCTTCTAAATCATCAAAAAACTTTTTTATCATTTCTAACATTCTACACCTCCAAAAAAAATAAATACTTTCATCCCAAGGGACGAAAGTATTTCGTGGTACCACCCTAATTAAGCCTTAGGCTTATCTTAAATTTCTTAACGCGAAAAACGTCTTCCCTACTTTATTTTCAGGTCGCGGCTCCAAGATGAATTTCTCTTGATTGTTTAATAGGAAGACTTTCAGTCAAGATCTCCCCTCCCTGGATTACCATTTTCAAGTTACTTGTTCTTTTCATGGCCTTTGATTTATATTATCAAATATAGTTCTCTTATTCAATTATTCATTAACATTCTAACTGCATACTTTACATCTATAATTCTAAAGTCGTCTGCAGAATCTTTATCCTTCTCATAAATAATTATTGCAACTTCATCGTACATTGCTTTTGGTACGGAGAATGATTTTGTTGCTTCCTTGGCTTCTTTTTCGAAGAAATTGAAAGTTATTTCTTCTTTTTCTATTCCAGCAAAGGCAGCTCTACCCTCCATTAGTTTTAGTTGTGTTCTTGCTAAAATCTTGCAGCCTTCCACAACTCTATCATCGAGTTCAGCATCAAAAATTAAAATCTTTTCTAGAAGATTATAGTATTCAAACACTGCTCTTTTTCTATTAGCATAACCATTATCCAATATATTGAGAGTTTCTGCTTTTAAATTAGCTAGTAGATTATCTTCTTCTTTTTTATCTATTGGAAAATTTGGTACAAGATAGATAAAGAATTTTCTCTTAGTATCATTATAGTAGAGAGGTATATCTATTCTACTAATATAGTTACAACTTTTACATTTCATATTATTTATAGTTTCTGAAAACAACTTTTCTTTAAGGTCAGGGTTCATATCAACATTTACTTTTTCCCATAGTATTACTTCGTTTTCTTCATTACAATGTGGACAGTTTATTTTTTTGATAACTTGTTGAATCAATGTTACTTCCTCCTAATTGTTTTACTATACTATATTATATCATTTTTTAATTATAAATTTAATAGCTAAACTAATATTACTAATAACCTACATATGCTGTATTTTGAAGCTTCTCAACCTTAAGGCATTAGTAACTACTGATACTGAGCTTAGACTCATTGCCATGGCTGCAAATATCGGATTCAATAGAGGTCCTCCGAAGATATATATTACCCCTGCTGCTAGTGGTATCCCAATGATATTGTAGATAAAAGCCCAGAAAAGGTTCTGCTTAATATTAATCATGGTCTTTTTGCTTAAATTAAAGGCATTTATTATATCATGAAGATTATCCTTAACTAAGACTATATCCGCAGAGTCCATGGCTATATCAGTACCATTGCCCACAGCTATGCCAACATCGCTTTGTACAAGGGCCGGTGCATCATTGATGCCGTCTCCTACCATAGCTACAATAAAACCCTCAGCTTGAATATCCTTAATTATTTGAGCTTTGCCTGTAGGTAGTACTCCCGCATATATTTTTTCGACACCAACTTTAGCCCCGATAACTGCAGCGGTTTTCTGATTGTCTCCGGTTATCATGAAAGTCTTGATACCTAGCTCCTTGATTCTTTCAACTACTTCCTTGCTTTCGTCTTTTAATGTGTCTGCTATTCCGACTACAGCTTCTATGGTGCCATCAATTGCTACATAGACTGCCGTCTTCCCTTCTTGGCTTAAAAGGTCTGCCTTCTCTTCCCAGTTTTTCATTTTTATATTTTTGCTGATTATTAAAAGTTTATTTCCAACACTTATATCTTTACCGTCGACTTTCCCCTGTATTCCGTGTCCTGGTATAGAATTGAATTCTTCATACTCCAGTAGTTCTAGTCCATCCTCATCCAATCTATTAATAAAAGCGTCCTTCAATGGATGTTCCGATGCTTTCTCAAGACTTGCTGCAAGTTGTAGCGCTAATAATCCAGCACTACTATCACCAACTCCATTATCAACGACTATATCAGTTACTATTGGTTTACCTTTAGTCAGAGTGCCTGTCTTGTCAAAAACTATACCTGTTATCTTATGTGCAGCTTCTAGAGCTTCCCCACCTTTTATTAAAATACCAAATTCTGCACCTTTACCGGTTGCCACCATTATGGCTGTAGGAGTTGCAAGTCCTAGTGCACATGGACAGGCTATAACTAAAACTGCTATGAATATTCTTAGAGCGAACTGGAAATCTCCAGTAAATATTAGCCATAGAATCATGGCTGTTGTAGCAATCCCAATTACAACTGGCACAAAATATCCAGCAACAATGTCAGCCAACTTGGCTATAGGCGCCTTAGTGTTTTGGGCATCTTCAATGAACCTTATAATATTGGCAATAGCAGTATTTTCACTATCTTTAGTTACAATGATTTCCAAGGAACCTTCTTTGTTTTGTGTGCCGCCAAAAACTTCTCCATCGATTTCTTTTTTAACCGGCATACTCTCACCAGTGAGCATTGATTCATCAATGTAGGTATCTCCTTTTACTACTCTGCCATCAATTGGTACTTTAGAACCTGGTTTTACCAACAGTACATCCCCAATCTCTATATCTTCTATAAATACTTCTATTTCAACACCGTCAACAACTTTAAGTGCTGTTTTTGGAGCAACTTCATAAAGTTTTTTTAAATTATTTGTGGTTTTTAGTTTTGCTCTGTTTTCTAGATACTTTCCTAGGAAAATTAAGGTTATGATCATACCTGCAGTTTCAAAGTATAGTCCTTCCATATTTCCATGCATAGGGTCAACTAGTATATTAATTAAATTAAACAGGCTATAAATGATAGCACTGGAGGTTCCCACAGCAATAAGTGAATCCATATTAGGCTTGCCTTTAAATAACAATTTAAACCCTAATATAAACATCTTCCTGGCAATTACTACTATAGGTATCAGAAGCACCAACTGTACTAGTGCGTTATTTACTAGATTATGCATATGATCAATAATATATGGCATTGGTAGATTCAGCCAGGTTATCATTGGTGCCATTGCTATGTATAGAAGCGGTAACATACAAGCAATAAGAATTCCAAGTTGTATGCCTTGTTTCTTCAATTCTTTTTCTTTCTTGTCGAAGTTGCTTCCTTTGTCGGTCACAATAGCCTTGAAGCCTATAGATTCTATTATCTTGATGATCTCACTGGCTTTAATGACTTTACTGTTATATACAACTTTGGCTGTTTCAGTTGTCAAATTAACCACACATTCTAATATTCCATCTTTGCCTTTAAGAGTTTTTTCTATATTAGCTGAACAGGAGGCACAGTGCATTCCTTCTATTTTTAGTTTTAAGATTGTGGATTCTTCTTGTATCTTAAATCCTATTCCAGCAATTATTTCTATGATCTTCTCTTCTAGCACTAATTTATCGTCGAATTCTAATACTAATTTTTCGTTTGCAAGGTTAACCAAGCCTTTGTTGACTCCATCTAGTCCTTCTAGTTCTTTTTCTATGTTTCTTGCACATGATGCGCAGTTCATTCCTTCTACATTGTATGTTTTTTTAATAATCATTTTATTTTAGCATCCTTTCTATTGTAATTAGAAGTTCATCTATTGTTTCTTCATTCTTATCCCTTATATCCCTAACTAGGCAGTTTTTCATATGGTTTTCCAGTACAATCTTGCTAACTCCGTTAAGTGCTCCTTTTGATGCTGATATTTGTGTTAGTATATCGTCGCAGTAGCTGTCTGTTTCTATCATATTTTTCAAGCCTCTTATTTGACCTTCGATTTTATTAAGTCTGTTTATTAGTTTCTTTTTTAATTCTGCATTTCTATTTGTGGTTCTGTTCATTCTATTTCTCCTTATGTCTAAATACCCCCCTAGGGTACTTTTAATTATATGATAATTTATTGCAAAAGTCAAAATATTAAAAAATCTGCATCCCAATTTAATAGGATGCAGATAT
>JBGSJN010000111.1:0-12684 GCA_041741995.1 Bacillota bacterium | reverse complement strand
CCGATCTCCACTTTACAACATTATCAGGAAAAGCTTTTTCAAATCTACTAATCATCTGCTCAGTGAGATTTATTTCAGGTAAAAGAACTATGACTTGTTTATTATCACACAGGGTTTTTTCTATAGCTTTAAAATATATTTCTGTTTTACCACTACCTGTAGCTCCAAAAAGCAAATAAACCGATGACTCATCCTTATAAAAACCTTTATTTATTTCCTGATATATTTCTTCTTGTTTTTGGCTTAGATTAACTTTATTAGTTAATAGTATCTTGTTTTCAAAACACAAATCACCTGATTTAATCAACTCAAATATCGTAGATTTTTTAAAACCACGTTCAATAAGTTCTAAAAATGGAACCTTACACTCTAGATCAATAATTTCTAACATTTCTTTTTTCTTAGATTTTCTTAAATTATTTATTTTAGTTCTTCCAACATCACTAATCAGGATATTCTTATTATCAAAATTTTCTTTAACAGAAATATTTTTTATAGTCATCAGTTTTAAAACTGACGATAATGGTAGAAAATATTGATCTTTTATCATAACGGCAAGCCTTAATAATTTCTTATCCAGATCTGTTTTTTTATAATTTATTTTAATAATTTTTTTTAATTCTATTTCAGGTTTATAGTCACTCGGCAAGATTTTTATAATTATGGCTGAAGTTTCTTTATTGCTTTTTCCAAAAGGAACTAAAATATTTTGGCCAATAGAAATAATCCCTTCTAAGTCTATAGGTACCTCATATGTGAATAATTTATTTAGTTTTCTTGCTTCCAGGGAGGTTGCAACTTCAACGTACATTAGATAATACCCTTTATAAAATCAATTAGAAGTTTGATTGGCTCGTATAAAATAGGAATAAAAATTGCAGGTAGTAGATTAACTACATTGATTTTTTTGGAAGATAATTTTAACATATTAAACCCAATTCCAGCTACTAACAGGCTACCCATTACTGAAAAATTATTGATTGTTTCAGTTGAAAGAACATCCTTTAATAAAAAAGCTAATAATGATACTAACCCTTGGTATATCAAAACACTTATCGCCGAGAACAATACAGAAAAACCATAGGCAGATGCAAAAATGAAGGCTGTAACACCATCAAGAGTTGATTTTATCATTAATATTTCATAATCTCCCTTTAAAACACCATTCATTGGTCCGATTATTGCCATAGCGCCAACACAAAATAGAATAGTTGTTGAAATAAAGCCTTCCTTGAAACCATCATTTTTTTCTTTAACAAATTTTTTCTCAAGGTATCCTGTAAAACTGTTTAGTTTTTTTTCCAATCTTAATGATTCACCAATAAGTGCTCCCAATATAATTGATACAATATACAATAGACTATTATTTCCTTCCATTGCACCACTTATACCTATAACAATTACAAAGAGTCCAAAGCCTTCCATGATTCTTTCACCAAGTACTCTAGGACTCTTTTTATGAAATAAAAGACCTATAAGGCCTCCTATAAATATGCTAACTACATTGATTATTGTCCCTAACATTAAACACTCCTACTCTCTCTCCTGTGGTATAATAATTAAAAAAGTCAGGAGAAAATTATGAATAAAATTGAACTAGCAAAATATTTTGACCACACCCTTTTGAAACAAGATATGACAAATAAAGATCTAGAACTGTTAATAAATGATTATCTGAATTATGGTTTTTCAACCATCTGTATACCACCTATGTATATACAAAAATCTATGGAAATCAATAAAACAATTGTTATTGCAACCGTAATTGACTTTCCACTTGGTTATTCAGGTTTGACTAGTAAATTATGCCAAACAAATCTTGCTCTAGAACAAGGTGCTGCAGAAATTGATATTGTAGCATCTGTACCACATATAAAAAATGGCAGTTTACAGCTTTATGCAAATGAAATTGCAGCTGTAAAACGATTAATGCCTAATAATATCTTAAAAGTAATTATTGAAACTAGTTTACTAACACCTACTGAAATAATTACTGCCAGCCAAATCTGTGAAGCCAGTGGGGCTGATTATGTGAAAACTTCCACTGGTTACGGTTCAAGAGGAGCTTCCATAGATGATATCAAATTGATAAAACAAGGAGCTCCTAATACCAAAATCAAAGCTTCAGGTGGCATTAAGACATTAAGCCAAGCAGAGGAATTCATTCAAATAGGTGTAACCAGAATCGGATCTAGCAGTTCGAAGGAAATACTAGATTTATTTATAGTTTCCTAATTTGTTTAATACTTCAATTACATAATCAATTTCTTCATTAGTTGAGAAATGACCAACTGATATCCTGATACTACCATCTAGACTGTTAAATGTTTCATGTGCTAGTGGAGAGCAATGCAGTCCACTTCTTGTCATTATGCCAAATTGATAATCTAAAATTCCAGCCAGTTCTCCACTGTCTAAACCTTTAATATTAAAAGACATAACCGGCAGTTTATCAACTTCCATATCACCGTAAAAAGTAATACCCGGTATATCTTTTATACCTAAATACAATCTATCATGCATTTCTTTTTCCTTAAGATAAATATCTTTTATGTCCTGATTCAATAAATATGATAAAGCACCATTTAGACCTGCTATACCTATTGTATTAAGAGTGCCTGTTTCAAAGCGGTCTGGTAAAACTTTAGGCATGGTGCTTTCTTCTGAAAAGCTACCGGTTCCACCATCTATTAATGTATCTATGTCCTTGGCAATCTCATCTTTTACTATAAAACCACCAATACCTGTAGGTCCCATTAAGGATTTATGACCAGTAAAGCAAAATACATCACAATTTAATTCTTTAAAATCAATAGGGATCAAACCAGCAGTTTGAGCTCCATCAATAATTACTTTAATATTATGTTCTTTACATACTTTACCAATTTCTTCAACAGGCATAATATGACCTGAAACATTTGATCCATGATTAATAATACAAAGATTGGTATTAACTTTAAACAATTTGTTAAAATCATCTAAAGGAAAAGTGCCATCTTTATTAACTTTGATAATATCATAATTTATTATACCTTGTTCTTTTAAATGTTCTACGACTCTATAAACACTGTTATGCTCAATAGAAGAAATTAAAACATGATCTCCTTTTTTCACTAAGCCCTTTATTGTAATGTTAAGGGACTCAGTTACGTTTTTCGTAAAGATAATATGATCTTTAATGCCAACATTAAACAAGGATTTGATTTGGTTCCTGGTGTTTAATACCATCTTGCCAGCTTCAAGAGCTAGCTGATAGCCACCTCTGCCAGGATTAGTATTATTTGACTTATAGAACTCCTCAATTTTCTTGAAAACCTCATTGGGTTTTTTGAAACTAGTTGCGCTGTAATCTAAATAAACTTTCATTTTTATCATCTCCTATGTATAATTGTGTTAAGGGGTGTTGAAATTGACTTATATATATGTAACTTTTAAAACTACAAATGACGCATTGAACTTTGAAGATATTTTAAAAAATACCTTGCCTTTCTGGCTTGTTCCTGTACCTAGAGAACTAACACATAATTGTGGAATAGCAGCTAGATTTAAGGACATTGAAAAATCTGATGTAGAAAATCTTATTAATCAATATGATGTAACTTATGATATGATTCATAAAATTACCAAATAATTACCAGGATCCGCCTCCACCGCCGCCAAAGCCGCCACCGGAGAAACCACCACCACCAGAAAATCCACCGCCACCGCTAAAATTCTTGCTGTTTATAGCTTGATTATGCGCATAACTTGCTTGTGCTGTGTGATTCATAAGGAATAAATAATTATAAAGCAGCATATAGCTCAGTACATTTGTATCACTTTGGTAATATTGTGGAATTGCCATATTAATATCAGAAAACTTATCAGCAAAAACCTTGGATACACCAAGAACATGAGCATAAGGCAGTATATCATAAAAATAATATGGATTATCAGCGATGAGCTTTTCAAGCTCATTTTTTCTTGCAACTTCTAAAAATTCCTTAAATCCCTTTATTCTACCTAATAATACTATTGCTTCGTCATTCCTTCTTTTAATGAACATCGATAAAGTTATTCCAACTTGCACCAATATGAAAATTAGTAAAAAGGATGATAAGTTAGTTAAAGAATAAATAATTATAGAAAATAAGGTTACACTGATTAATAAGCCAGTAGTATAGGCAACTTTGCCTTTCTTAATACCTGATACCGACTTTTCTAAATTATAAGATAAGAAAATATTTAACACTGATGTTAATAAACCTAATATTATTACTCCAAAAATAATAATAAAACTAAAATGATCAAAGAAAGTAACTATAGATAATATTAAAGGTAATAAACTAGCACCAACAGCTAGGAATCTAAATACTAATGTTTTAGAATCAACTAAATTATGATCCTTAACAGCTAGTATTGTCGCACTAGCCACATTATACAAGTCTTTTTCCAAATCATCCTTTGTTACTACATCCTTACCAAGAAACAGCTGATTGAAAAATACCTTGATATGGTTTTCTTCATTTTCTAAAGTTTTTCCAGTCTTTTCAAAGCTAAAGTCTTTTTTGCCATTAAAGTGTATATTTAAATAACCTTTATTGGCTAAATAGTAAAATAATGAAGTTGTTTCCTTAATTTGATTTACATTCACTGATTGAGCATCATTTTCATTAAAAATTTGTGATACATCAAGTGGTGTAAGCTTATTTGGCGGATAAAACTCTACTACATTTATCACCTTTTTATCCCTACCAAAACGATACCACAAATAAACTATCAAAGCTAAAACAATAATACCAAGAATGATCAATCCTAGGTAAGCTTGTTGATACCAGGATTTTAGTATTGGGGCTGCTGCAAAATATGAATCATCAACAGGTACATAAAATGTTAAATATTCATAATCTCCTATGGGTGATAGAGTTTTCCCAATTACATAAATGCCAGTTTCGTCTTCTACATATCTGTAATCAACATTAGCTAAATTTTCTGAGCCCATTTCACCTTGATAGAACTTTATCTTTTCAGAGTCTATTTTATAGGGTAATTTAATAGTAAAGCTACCTTCTTTAATTTGTGTCGTCATATTTCCCATTAAATTAAATCCGATAAATTGTTCTCCACTAAATTTACCGACTAAATAGTCATACTCAATGTTATATTGTTTTTGACCCAATATGGTTCTGTCCGGATCACCTATCTTAATATTTATAAATCGATAGCCATATTCTTCAGTATAGGATACTTCATATTTATCATCTTTGACATTAAGATTGGTTATTTTTGAATATAAATCAGTTCTATTAGGAAATCTATATGGAATATATCTATATATTCCATGGGATTCGTATAAAAAATCTACATTAAGTTCTTCTTTTACATAATAGTAATTTTCTTCAGATACTTCTAAATCAACATTATATTTTTCAATCACAAAATTACTAGCCTTCACTTCATTAGACAAGCCTAGGAAAAATAAAAAACTAAATAGAATTGAAAAAATTAATTTGACTCTTTTATTCATTAAAATTTTACCTCTGGTGCATTTTTACTAATTTCTTCTGTTTCAAAAAATGGTTCTTCTTTAAAACCAGTCAACATAGCCACTATATTTGATGGAACTTGTTGAACCATTGTATTAAATTCTCTAACTGTTCCATTATAGTATTTACGACTAAAAGCAATTTCTTCTTCTAATTTTGACAAGTTTCCTTGTAAATCAAGAAAGTTGACATTAGCTTTAAGATCTGGATAATTTTCTGCTACAGCAAATAAATTTAATAGTGACTGTGATAATTGTTTATTAGCTTCAATTTTTCCAGCTGAATCTGAAGCAGCTAAGGCTACATTTCTAGCTTTAGTTACGTTTTCAAAGGTCTCTTTTTCATGGCTGGCATAACCTTTAACTGTTTCAACTAGATTTGGAATTAAATCATATCTTTTTTTTAAATAAACATCTATTGTAGAAAAAGCTTCTCTAACTCGAACTCTATTTTGTACAAGGCTATTAAAAATACCAATTCCACCTAAGACTAAAACTACTACGATACCTAAAATAATCCATAACCACATATTAATTACCACCTTTCAATTCTTTTATAGATAAATTATATCACATATTAAAAAAAAGAGGACATTCATCCTCTTTTCTATGTAACTTTTCTTAATCTAAAAAGTCTTTCAACTTTTTACTTCTACTTGGATGTTTAAGTTTTCTAAGTGCTTTAGCTTCAATTTGTCTTATTCTTTCACGAGTAACTCCAAATTCCTTGCCCACTTCTTCTAAAGTTCTACTTCTACCATCATCAAGACCAAACCTTAATGATAAAACTTTTTTTTCTCTTTCTGTTAAGGTATCCAATACTTCTTCAAGCTGTTTTTTAAGTAGCATAAAAGCTGCACTGTCAGGAGGCGATAGTGCTCCCTCATCTTCAACAAAGTCCCCTAAATGACTATCCTCTTCTTCACCTATTGGTGTTTCCAATGATACTGGATCAAGAGATATTTTTTGAATTTCTCTAATTTTCTCCAATGGTATTCCCATTCTGTCAGCTATTTCTTCTGGTTTTGGGTCTCTACCTAGTTCTTGAAGAAGTTGTCTTGAAATTCTTACATATTTATTTATTGTCTCTACCATGTGTACTGGTATCCTAATAGTTCTAGCTTGGTCTGCAATAGCCCTTGTTATTGCTTGTCTTATCCACCAAGTAGCATATGTACTGAATTTAAAACCCTTTTCATAATCGAATTTATCAATAGCTTTAATTAATCCCAAGTTTCCTTCTTGAATCAAGTCAAGAAATAACATACCTCTACCAACATATCTTTTAGCAATACTTACCACAAGTCTCAAATTGGCTTCTGCTAATTTTCTTTTGGCTTCTTCATCTCCTAAAGCCATTCTTTTAGCTAATTCTATTTCTTCACTTGAAGTTAAGAGATTAACTCTTCCAATTTCCTTCAAATACATTCTAACAGGATCATCAATTGCCACACCATCAGCAACAGACAAATCTAATGCTGCCACTAATTCAACTTCCTCGATTTCCTCATCAATAAGATCCACACCTTGTTTCTCTAATTCTTCATAGATAAAAGAAAAATCTTCTAAGGATAGATCCAAGTCCTGGTATGCATCCTTAATTTCCTCTTTAGTAGTTAGATGGATATCATTATTGCCTCCAACTATATCAGAAACAATTCCGTTTAAGGCATCCTTTTTGCTTTTAACCGTCTGCTCATCTTCTGCAACTGGTAAAATTATATCTTTTTTCTTCGCCTTCACCTGATTTTCCTCCTCTAGACATCTTCTAATAGTCTTCTAATTTTATTCCACTCGTTTTGTAATTCTACACTTAACTCCCTATTTCCTTCTTTTTCAGCAATTTTTATTGAATTAATTACTCTATCAATTTCATTTTTATAATAAATTCTCTTTACATTATTAAGATAACTAACAAAATCAGGATAATCAACTTTAGGGATATCTTCTTTCATTGCCAAATAAACAATTAAATTTTTGGCTTTATTATCCTCAAGTTTATCAATCATATACTTGATTGTTCTAAATTCGACTGGTATAGCAAGGATTTCCATCAAAGCTTTTTTTATTAAACTATTATTAAAAAATTCTTCGTAATTTTCCTTTACTAATTCTTCTGAATATTCAAGTTGATTAATCACAATCTTAAGAACACTTAATTGTGCTTTCTCATATGGATTATTAATATTAATTTCTTTCTCCTTAGAAGATAAAATTTTGACTTCATCTGTCTTTATCTTATCACTGCCTTTAAAGATTATATCTTCAAGATCTTCTTTACTAATATCCAATTCATCACTTAGTATTCTGATATATTCATTTCTCAATAAAGGATCTTGTTGAGCCATGATTTCCGGCAAAACATTTCTGGCACATTTTACCTTTTCTTCCGGTTCCCTATAATTATACAGTTCCTTACTTAAATCCAATAAATACCTAAAGGAACTTTTAGCTTTTCTTATTCTTTCAAGAAAAGAATTTAAGCCAAATCTATTAATGAATTCATCTGGATCCTTTGCCCCTTGTAAATCTGCTATTTTAACACTTACATTTAAAGGTCTCAAAATACTTACAGCCCTAATAGCTGCATTCTTACCCGCTAAATCATTATCATAAACCATAATTATTTCATTAGTATATCTAGTTAATAATCTGCCTTGTTCTTCCGTAAAAGATGTTCCGAGTGAAGCAACAGCATTAAACACACCTTTTTGCCAAACCGAAACAACATCCATATATCCTTCCATGACTAACACTTGATTCTTCTTTTTGATTTCATCCTTAGCATTATTAAGTCCATAAAGGTTGTACTTCTTCTTAAAAATACTTGTTTCTGGACTATTTAAGTATTTAGGCTCACTATTTCCTATTACTCTTCCTCCAAAACCAATAATTTTACTTTGGACATTTTCAATGGGAAATATCAATCTATTAAAGAACTTACTATAAATCTTTCCTTCCATACTTTTGGAAAAAATTCCACTATCTAGTAATTCATCTTGGCTGTAGCCTAGTTTTGAAAGTTGATCTATTAATTCTTCGCTTTTAAAAGGAGCATATCCAATCTTGAATTTTTCTAATGTTTCCTTTGATAATCCTCTATTTTTTGCATAACCGTAGGCTTCTTTACCATATTCATCATGAAGTTTTTTATAGAAGTATCTAGCGACAAACTGATGAATAGTAAATTGTCTTTCTTTTTTAATATCTTCTTCCGGATTTTTTTGTCTTCCATGATCATTATAAGTATTATCAGCTAAAGAAACACCTGCTTTATCAGCAAGATATTTTAAGGCTTCTCCAAAAGACATGCTTTCATGTTCAATTAAAAAAGTAAATACATTACCTGAAGCATTACAGCCAAAACAATGATAGATTTGCTTATCAGGACTCACTGTAAATGATGGTGTTTTTTCATTATGAAAGGGACAGTTAGTAATAAAGTTTCTACCCCTTTTTTTAAGGGGTAGAAACTCACCGATAACTGTTACAATATCTGATTTTAACTTTATTTCTTCAATGATATTATCATTGTAAAAGCCCATACCTTATTCCTCAACTTCTAAATATTCTTCGTGTATATCTTCCTTAGGTTTTTTTAATCCTTCTATTTTAATATTATTCTTTTCAGCATAATCCCAAAGAGCAGCATTGATTGCTTCTTCTGCTAGAAGTGAACAATGGACCTTATTAGCTGGAAGACCATCTAAAGCTTCAGCTACTTTTTTATTAGTAATTGTAAGCGCTTCTTCTACAGTTTTACCTATTACTAATTCTGTAGCCATACTACTTGTAGCTATAGCAGCGCCACATCCAAATGTTTTAAACTTCACGTCTTCTATTATACCTTTATCATTGACTTTTAGATAGATTCTCATTATATCTCCGCATTTTGCATTACCTACGGTGCCTACTCCTGATGCATCTTCGATTTCGCCCATATTTCTTGGATTCATAAAATAATCCATCACTTTTTTTGAATACATGTTAATTCACTCCTTTATTATTCAAGAAATCTTCATACAATGGAGACATTTCTCTCAGTTTTTCTATAATGTTAGGTAATTTCTCTAATAAGTAATCTGCTTCTTCCATTGTACTATATTCACTTATGGAAATCCTTAGTGAACCGTGTGCTATTTCATGAGGTAAACCTATACCTAAAAGCACATGTGATGGATCTAAGGAACCAGAGGTGCAAGCTGATCCACTTGAAGCACAAATCCCATACATATCAAGTGCTAATAACATCGACTCACCCTCAATGAAGCTAAAGCTAAAATTAACATTACCGGGTATACGATTTTGTCTGCATCCATTTAATCTAACATATGGTATTTTTTCCAATATATTATCAATAATATATTCTCTGATTTCTAATATTCTTTTTTCTTTTTCGTCTAGATTATCAAGTGTAATCTCAAGTGCTTTTGCCAGTCCAACAATACCTGCAACATTTTCAGTACCCGGTCTTTTCTTTTTCTCTTGCCCACCACCAAAGATTAGGTTTTCTAATTGAACTCCTTTTCTAATATACAGAGCCCCAACTCCTTTTGGTCCATGAATCTTATGTCCTGAAAGTGATAACATATCAACTCCAAGTTCTTTAATATCTACATGGTCCTTGCCAATTAGCTGAACAGCATCAGTATGAACAAGAATCCCTTTACCTTTTACATATTCAACTATTTCCCGTATTGGTTGAATTGTTCCGATTTCATTATTAACTGCCATGATACTAATTAAAATAGTATCATCTCTAACTGCCTTTTTAAATTCTTCAAAATTCAATATTCCATCCGCTCTTACAGGAACATAGGTTACTTCAAAGCCTTCTTTTTCCAATTGTTCAGCAGAATGTAGTACTGCATGGTGTTCAATTGTAGAAGTTATTATATGTTTCCCTTTGTTTTTAAATTTTCTTGCAGTACCAAGAACCGCCCAATTGTCAGCTTCAGTTGCTCCACTTGTAAAGTATATTTCCTTAGGTTCAACACCTAAATTATTTGCTATACTAATTCTTGAATTTTCTATAATAGACTTAACTCTATTTCCAAAATCATAGACGCTTGAAGGATTTCCATATTCATTTTTATAAATATCAATCATTTCTTCAATAACACTGTCATGCATTTTTGTTGTGGCTGCATTGTCAAAATATACAATTTTTTCTTTCATATTTATTTCTCCTTCATTTTAATCAAATATGATTTGAGAACATCTTCTATTGTCATATTTTCTATTACTTCTCTAATCTTAACATTAATTTCTTCACACACAATTTGAGAAAAGCAATTCTCCTTGACCTTACAAGATTTATCATTAACTTCACTACATCCACCAACATCAAGTTTCCCTTCAAGTTCATAAAGAACTTCAGAAACTTTAATTTCCTTAGGGTGCTTTGCTAAGCTATATCCCCCAAGTGATCCTCTTTGGGTCCTGACTAAATCAGCCTTTTTTAGTTTGGCTATGATTCTTTCAAGATATGCTTCAGAAATATTTCTCTTTTTTGCTATAGTTTTTAAAACTAAATAAGTGTCTGCAGGATTATCTATATATGCTATTGCTAAGTCTGCCATTGCAATTAAGCCATATTTCCCTTTAGTAGAAAGCTTCATGATTTCTCCTTTCCAACTGAATTAGTTGGTATTCCAAAATCATATTAACATCTTGATTATCTAATGTCAACCAAATTAGTAGGATATATCAATATAAATCAAATTAATCATTAAAATCAGACTTTTTCTATAACAGGGTAATCAAAAATACTCCACTCTTTATCATAATTCAACTTATAGTTTGTTGATTTTATTTTTATAGTTGAAATATCATGACCTGTAAATGACAGGTCTATTGGAAGTGTAATAAATTCATCGACTGGTTTTTCAAATCTTAAAAAATATGGCATGCGTTTTCTCTTGTTAGTTAGACTCCAATCTAGTTGTAATAATGCAAAAATCACTTCACTATCAATTAACGGAAAAGAAGTTATTAAATAATTATATAAGAATTCATATTTATCATTTAGAGACATTAGATTGTCCATATTGAAAAGAAGTTCACCCATATTTCTAAATAAACTAAAATGATCATCAACGATATTCATAAGAAAGACAAATGTCTGTCTGAAATATTTCTTGTTATAGAAATTATCAACAGCTTCTTCAACGTATTTAATCTCCAACAGATCATCACTACTTAACCAACTATTTTCTAAAATTTCATAAGGTGGATAATTTCTATATTTAATACCATAATTCATTGCATCCCGATACATTATGGTATTGGGGATAACCTTTAAAAATCCCACTTGTAGCATTTGTGCTTTTAAAATATATATATCATTGAAGGACTTTTTGAATGAAGTAAGGTCTTCATAGGGTAACCCCGCAATTAAGTCTGTATGTAAATGTATATTTCCTTTAGATAATAGATACTTGATACGTTCTTTAATTTTGTTAAAATCATTGGTTCTATTTATTGCTTTTAGTGTACTAGAATTAGTAGTTTGGATACCAATTTCCAGTTGAAACAATTTATCTTGGCTCTCATGTAATATTTGTAAAAGCGAATCATTCATCTTATCTAGACTTACTTCAAAGTGAAAGTTGCATTTGAATTGTTCTAGCAGAACTAATCCTTCAACTATTGATTTTGACCAATTAACATTGGCGTTGAAAGTTCTATCTATAAACTTAACTTGTTTTACTCCATTCTCAACAAGTACCGTAATCTCAGCCAATATTTTTTCTGCTGATTTTAATCTTAATGTATTATCAGAACCTGATAGACAATAAGTACAATGAAAAGGACAACCTCTGCTTCCTTCATAATAGACAATTTTATTTTCAAGCTGATCTAATATATTCTCGTAAACAAAAGGTTGTTCGTTAAGGTCAATATACTCCTTCTCTATATCTAATATCTTCGGTAAAGTAAAATTACTTAGTAGTAGTTTACGAAATGCCATTTCACCTTCACCAATAATTAAATTATCAATAAAAGGATATTTTTCATAACTATCACTTATTTCCGGGCCACCAAGTACTATTTTCACATTATTATTAATGGTTTTGAAATTTTCTGCTAATTTAAGTATTGTTTCTTTATTCCAGACATATGTGGCAAAGCACAAAGCATCATACTTTCCTCTATTA